>CACWRT010000017.1 GCA_902763365.1 uncultured Ruminococcus sp. | reverse complement strand
GAGCTGCTCAAGAAGCCTGATACGCGGTCAGTACAGCATGAATCGCAAGTTCAGAGCGGATGCGAAGCGGAGCGATACCCGCGTTTAGGGACCGGCGGCTCGCCGGCGTTCGGGGGGGTTGTTAATTTTGGATAGGTATGATATAATAAAAATGAAAATTTGTATCCTTGCAGAAGTAGGGATTTAGAAGGGTGTGTGGTGACTATGAAACGGCTTGAACGGGAATGCGGCAGAGGCTTCAGCTATAACAGTGATATACCTGTGCTCGAAAACTACTATCAAAAGCAATATAACCTGATACGCGGGGGTGATACCGAGCTTGTTACATATGAATTGGTAATGCTTGGAAACGCGTTGGATTTTATTGACTTTGTAAAAAGATCGTTCGGGATAAATCTTGATTCAAAGGAAAAATCTGTAGAATTATATGAAGAGGTCATGGACGCTCTGAGCAGGGGTATAATAAAAGAAAACCTCTTTGATAAAAATCACGATATAGCAAAAAAATCAGGTGCATATCTTGGTTTTCTGATAATCGCAGGTGTAGGCGGAGAATGGATGGACACCAGCGACGGAGGTGCGGTATTGATAGACGGAAGAGAAATCTATGTGTGTGATTTTGCGATAAACCGTCTGATGAGCGGTTCGGAGCTGAATGCCGTGGATTATTATAAAAAAATAAAAACACTCAGAAAATACTGATGAAAATTAACAGCTAATCAAAGGAGATAAATTATGGCAAATCACAGAGCGGACAGAATGTCCGAAGATATACAAAGAGAATTGTCGGCTATTATGAGAGAAATGAAGGATCCCAGAGTGCACGACGGTATACTCAGCATAGTACGCTGCGATATGGCACACGATCTATCGTTCTGCAGGGTCTATATCAGTTCGATGAACGGACTGGATACAGCTAAAAAAGCAGCCGCTGCGCTGAAAAATGCACAGGGCTTTATAAGACGTGAGCTTGGTACAAGGCTTAAACTAAGGTACGCACCGGCACTTGCCTTTGAAGCAACCGATTCCATTGAATACAGTGCTAATATATCACGTATCCTGATGGATATAGATCTGAAACCGATAGATGAAACGGAGGAAACAGATGGAATCGATAACACTTGAACAGGCAGCAGAGTATCTCAGAGAACATGACAAATATCTGATATTAATGCACAAATCTCCCGACGGTGATGCCGTCGGGAGCGGATATGCGCTCTGTATGGCTCTCAGAAATATGGGCAAGAGGGCAGATACGCTTTGCGGTGATATTATACCGCCTATGTACGGGTATTTTACGGATATGGTTCAGAATGAAGGCTTTGAGCCTGAGTGTATTGTTTCGGTAGACCTTGCGACAACAAATCTGCTCAGCGGTAAAGCACTTGAATATAAGGACAGGATTGATCTTTGCATAGATCATCACGGTTCAAATACAGGCTTTGCAAAATACGGATTTGTGGATGGCAGGATATCCTCTTGTGCGGAAATTATAAAGTATCTTTTTGATACAATGAAAATTGAAATAACTAAAAATATAGCAGACGCTTTATTTACCGGAATATGCACAGATACAGGATGCTTCAAATATTCAAGCGTTTCCCCGCAGACTCATATAGCAGCGGCAGATCTTATGGAAAAGGGAGCAGACAGCGGATATATATGTCATGCTATGTTCGATAATAAATCAAAAAGCAAAATACTGCTTGAAAAAATGGTACTTGATACCCTCGAATTCTATGGCGGCGAATGTATAGCGTTTGTTGTGATAACCAAGGCTATGATGGATGAATCGGGCGCTATGGAATGTGAAACGGACGGCATAGCAAGTATCCCCCGTCAGATCGAAGGAGTAAAGATAGGTGTAACTATGAAAGAAAAGGAAAACGGTGAGTACCGTTTTTCTGTACGTACTTCCGATGAGATAGATGCTTCGGTGATCTGCAGCCGTTTCGGCGGCGGCGGGCATAAGGCGGCAGCAGGATGCAGTATACATAGTACGTTTCGGGATGCTAAGGAAAAAATGATAGCAGCTTGTATTGAAATACTTGAGGATAGGAAATGAATGGTGTAATAGTTATTAACAAACAAAAGGATTTTACTTCATTTGATGTTGTGGCAGTTGCAAGAGGTATACTCAGAGAAAAAAAGATAGGTCACAGCGGAACTCTTGACCCGATGGCAACGGGTGTGCTTCCTGTTCTTGTAGGCAGGGCTGCAAAGGCTCAGTCGCTGCTTCCCGATACTGATAAAGAATATCAGGCGCGATTTCAGCTTGGAATGACAACGGATACACTTGATATCACGGGAACTGTACTTTCTGAAAATAAAAGCAATGTTACTAAAGCTGAGGTAGAAGGTGTTTTGCCGCAGTTTCGGGGTGAGATAATGCAGATACCGCCTATGTACTCGGCTGTACAGAAAAATGGTGTAAGACTATATGACCTTGCAAGACAGGGAATAGAAGTCGAAAGGGAAGCAAGAAGCGTTTGTATAAATAAACTTGAACTGACGGATTTTGATGAGGACAGTCAAAGCGGCAGCCTGTGTATATCCTGTTCAAAGGGAACGTATATACGTGTTATCTGTGATGATATAGGTAGGGCGCTTGGATGCGGATGTATAATGACAGAGCTGTGCCGTACAAAAGCCTGTGGGTTTGAGCTTAAAGATGCAGTAACCCTCAAAGAGCTTGAACAGATAAAAAATGAAGGACGGCTGGATGAGGTTCTCAGACCTACCGACAGTATTTTTGGATGCTTCGGCGCTGTAAATGTAAGCGAAAAACAGGCGGTCAGGTTTTCTAACGGCGCTGCTCTTGACCTTGACAGAATTAAAAAAATAAAGGTTTCGGAAAAGCCTACATTATATAGGGTGTACGGCGGAGGAAATTTCCTTGGATTAGGTATTTCTGATAAAGAAAAAAACGAGCTTGCAGTAAAGAAGTTGTTTTTGTAAGAGGAGGATAATTATGGATTGGGAGCTTATAGGCGGTGTAATAGCTGCTGCGGTAATTCTTATATTATTGATAGTTGTCGCTAAGAGAAATATGACCCATAACTATACTATAGGCAGCGGTATGTTCAAAATGAGTGACAACAATCTGGAAAAGGAGAAACATCTTGATTCGGCCGATTACAATTTCTATGATGATAAAGGTGTTCTCAAATGACGAGTGGAAAAATGGAAATTATCACGGAACTCAGAAGATCGGCTCATCCGACATCAACAGCGCTGGGTTATTTTGACGGTCTTCACCGAGGACATCAGGCAGTAATACAAGAGGCTGTAGCAAACAGCCGCGAAAATTCACTTGTTCCCACTGTTTTTACACTTTTGCAGAGTCCCCGTACTGTTTTGCGTGGAGAAGAAAGCAAAAATATTATTACTATAGAGGAAAAAATTTCAATTCTTGAAAAAATGGGTATCCGGCAGGTATATCTCATTGATTTTAATGATATCAAAGATATAACCGCAGATGATTTCGTCAGTGATATTCTTTATGAATGCTTCAGGGCAAAGCATATTTCCTGCGGATTCAATTATCACTTCGGAGCAGGAGCAAAGGGCAGCGGAGAAATGCTTGAGGAAATGTGCAGCAAGTTCGGTATAAGCGTACTTGCAAGACCCAGGATAACATTTGCGGATAAACCCGTAAGCTCGACACGTATAAGAGATTGTATAGTACACGGCGATATACGGACTGCAAATCAGATGCTGGGACGAAAATATGGTTTTAAGCTTTGTGTAGTACATGGCAGAAGACTTGGCAGACAGTGGGGAACGCCTACACTTAATCAGGTGTTTCCTGAGGGGCTTGTGAAACCGAGATTCGGGGCCTATGTTTCATCTGTTACAGTTGACGGAAAAGAGTACTGCGGAGTGACGAATATTGGGATTAAGCCGACTGTGGGTTCGGACAGAGTGATGATAGAAACATGGATGCCCGAATACAGCGGCAGAGAACTATATGATGAAGGGCTTGATATCCGACTGATAGATTTTATCAGAGAAGAAAAAAGATTTGAAAGCACTGATGAACTAAAAGCAGAGATCTTGAAAAATGCGGAAACAGCAATAAAAATATTCAGGGAGGAATTGTAAATGGCTCATTTTGGTGGTCAGGGTCAGGGCAGGGGTCCTGCACCCGGAGGAAACAGAAATAACGGTTCTCGTCCGGGCGGCGGAAGACATAGCTTACCTCCTCCGCCGAGAAACGGAGAAGGTTGGCATCCTGCACCCCCGCCGAGAGGCGGAAGGAACAGCTGGCATGAGCCGCCTCCGCACAGAGGCGGAAGATGGGATGGCCCGCCGCCCCCGCCGCCGCAGCGCAGCGGAGGATGCAGCACGGCACTTGCGGCAATTGTAATTATTGTGATTGTGCTGGCGTATACATACCTTAAATCTACGGGAAAAATATGATATTTTCTTCTGAGCAATGTCCGTTCTGTCGAAACTACGGAATTCAACTTTCTGTTGAGGAAATTTGAAAAGGCTGTCATCCTGAGCAATAGCGAAGGCTCTTTGTCACAAAATCAACTATATCAGAAAGATTCTTCGCCGCTTTGCTTCTCGGAATGACAAAATTGATCTCCATGTGTCAGGCAGACTATTCCATATGCAAAAGGATAGAAAAATCACGGATATAGGGGAAATTATACAGGTGGAGAAAAATGACAAGAATTTTTAAATGGATGCACGCAGTGGTTATTGCAGGATATGCGGTAATGATAATAAGCTGTGTGCTTGAAATACTGGATGTGATACCGCTTTGGCTTGATATATCTGTATTTTTAGCAATGATAGGACTTGTTCTTCTGATGAATTTTATATCGGTCAAAAAGTATGCAAAGATATGTGATATGTTCAATACTGATCTTGAGGGTTTTGTTGCAAAACAGGACGAACTTTCAAAGAATGCAGGCAAGCTTAAAATGACGATCGACGGCAATACTATCATTGCCCTTCTTACTCATGAACGAACAGAAGAAGCCGAAAGAAGAATAGACGAATATGCTAAGAACATAATGCCGAGCGATATTATGAGCCGCTTTATGTATTCATCCTACAGATCTGATCTGGATATACTAAAAAGGGATTTTTCGCGTATAGATTTTTATATAAACGATCAGAAAATGTGTCTGAGTCAGATGGCAGCGGGAAAAACGCTTGGAATAAATGCCCGTACTGTAGAACGGCTGCAGTCGGCATTAGAGCAAACTATGCTTGAAGCACAGATTTACAGCCGTACTCCCGAAATGCTCGCGGCAGGTGACAGACAGATCGCAATAAATTATTACAATAATTGTCAGAAGCTTTATGGAGGAGAAAAGGACATAAAGGTAATGCACGATTATTTTGTAGTAAATCTTAAATATGAGATGGGTATGGTATGCGCAATAACAGGCGATACCGAAAAGGCACGGGAGTATCTTACGGCAGCCGCACAGTCGGGATACACCTATCCCTTTGTCGAAAGGGCAAAACAGTGGCTTGTGAGCGGAGATGTAAATATTCTTATGCAAAGAGGTCAGCAGCGGAGGTGATTTGATGAAACCGTTGAAGCTTGCAGCCCTGCTTACGGCAGCAGTATTATTGCTGTCGGTAATGCCGGGGTGCGGAGAAGAAGATAGTACACAAAGCAGCACTGCTTCTGAAACAGTGTCAAGAGAAGGATTCTCGGGTGAGAGGATATCCGACAGGGATATTATCAGGGTAAATCAGATATACGGAAGTGCCGGCTGTATTTATCTTTTTGAAAAAAACAATATTGCCCTTGCTGACGGATATAAGGATAAGATCAGAAATGAGGCAGCAGACTTTATAGGCAAGCTTAATATCGAGATACTGGGTACCAGTGACCTTTCAAAGCTGATATGCGCCGATCATGTACTTTCTCTGGGAGAAAAGGACAGACTGCAAAAGGAGCTTTATGTCAGATACAATAAAGATGCAGATCTCTTTGATGAATATGCAGGCGATGACTATGAAGGTCTTGACGAAGATCAGAAGATCACTATGCAGATGGCAACAACAGACGCGGTCTGGATGCAGTATAATGCCTACGGAATAAAAGACGAAAAATATGATATATGCTCAATGGCAGCAAAGGCTTTCAATAATAATGTAGGAAAGTATAATCATAATGATATCTACAGCGGAAAATGGACTGTAACAAGCGAACTTGAGAACTTATTCTACTATATGCTTATAACAGATGATCTTGATAAGATAGAATATAAGACAATATGGGATGTACTGGGTCCGAACTATCTGAGGGATCTTTTTGAGAGCAATGAAAATAATGACAGCTTTGACGAGTTTTCCATTGCTAATATATCGGGTATGCTGACGGATATCAAGGCTCGGGATGTGCTTGGAGTTGAAATTGAGCCTAAATATGAGGTACAGAATTATTACAACGGTCTTGATAAGGAAAGCTGCTTCTTATATAATGCCAAGGATGAAGATTATGCCTATTATGAGTATACCTTGTTTCTGTATCTGAGCCAGCCCTCGGATCTGAAGCTCGGAGAGAATAAATTCTTTTCTGAAAATGGCGGAAAATGGCTGAAAAAATGCTATGAAGACAACCATACAAAGCCTGATGTAAAATAAAATATCTTTTTGCGCCGAAAATATTTCTTTCGGCGCAATTTTGTTTTTTGGTACAAAAAAATAATATGAAATTTATCAGAAATTTACAAAAATTTAAAAATCAATACAAAACTGTCATAATAAAAAGCTTCATATGTTGACTTTTTTGCACAAAGTGGTAAATAATATAATAGAATAGAATTATAATGGCTTATTGTAGATAAAAATTAAAAGTTAGTAATAATGTACATATCATGATAGTGAAATACGACAATAATTGTTCAAAAATGTAATAAAATATAAGGGAAGATATATATATGTTGCATTGGAGGGAGATTCAATGAAAAAAGTTATGTGGACAAGAATAACCGCATCCTTTCTTGCGTTGGTCATGATATTGTCGTCTCTGCCTATGGATCTTTTAGCATATGCTGTTGATGCTCCGGAGCGGGGTATAGGTGTAAACAATATTGTCTACAGACCTGTAGATGATAATAACAACGTTCAGACCGAGTACAATTTCTCAAATAATTATGAGATCAGATTTATAAACAGGGACGGGAATGAAGTCAGCCTGACAAGCGATATACTGCTTGATTCTGCCAACGGGATATATCTGAACCGTGACGGTACGCTTGAGATAAACGGCAATGCTCAGGTGGTGTTTTCAAATAATGCGAATTTTGTTGAATTTCTGAGAAGCAAGAATATAACTGAAATAGAAATAGAATTCATCCCGGGAAGCGGCACAAGACCTGATTTTTACTGCTTCACACAACCGACAGTACAGACATATGATCTTAACGATGCTTATATAGCAACACCTGTAATGGAACCGGTGATTGATCCGGTTACCGGACAGCCTGTGACTGATCCGGTAACGGGAGAGACTAAAAAGCAGCCCAAACTGGATGAAGAAGGAAATCCTCTGTACACATATACGTTTAATCCTAATGATTTGGATGTTCACTATACCGTTACGACATATACATCAAGCGTCATTGAAGATTATCAGGTAAATGTATCATGGATGGATAAGGATAACACACTGCGTCCGAGCGGCAACAGTGCGCTTGATTATGATGATTTTACTATAGAAAGAACAACTGAGGGCGGTGATCCCGAAGAATTAACGGATTATACCAGACTCGGTACACAGCACCTTAACAGTAATACTGATGTATATACATACGGTGTACCGATGTTTGACAGCAGCGGAAATAAGTATACCTATACTGTAAAAGATGCGTCTGAAGTAAATAATTATACTGATCCTGTTTGCAGCGGCAATACAGTATCATACACCCGTGTTACGGAGTATACTTGTAATGTTAACTTCTACGATCAGGTATACGTAAGTGATTACGGTCAAGATGCTGCTGATGCTGCAAGACCGAATGTTGCTCCGGCTTATATTTGCGACAATTTTTATTTTTATTATCTTGATGAAAACAATCAGCCTCAGAAGATAACGCTTGTTGCCGATGGAGAGAATCAGAATGTAGTTGTGGAGCAGGATCCTGATGACCCGAGCAAGAAAACTATAAGGGTTACGGGAATACCCGAGCTTAACGATGAGGGCAACCCTATACAGTATTATCTCCAGCCCAAGACTGCCGTTATACAGGAAAGCGTAAGCGCCAATATAATAGCTAACGGTAATCCGAGCGCGGCTGATGCTATCAACGCTAACGACAAAGCTAACGACTATTATGCCATGAGCCTGGTGAATAATGGTTTTCTCTTTACGGAGAAGGATAAATTATACAGCGGCGGTACAATGAATTTTGATCTGACGGGCTATGATAAGTTTGATCTTACGCTGGAGTGGAAGGACGAATCCCTTAAAGAAGAGAGAAAACAGGCAATAAACAGCGGCAGCGCGGGAAGCTTTGAAGTATGGCGTATAGTTAATGATCCTACAGATAATCAAAGATATGAGATGATAGAGCGTGTCGGCAGCTGCCTGATAGACAGCAGTCATGTAAGCGGCACTGATCAGACGGAGTTCAGTTTCAGCTATACGGAAACATATATTGATGAAGATGAACATGAGCAGACAGTTACCTATGATTCTTTCCCCAAATATGTTAACGGACACAGGTATATTTATTATGCCGAGGGCGGTCCTGTAATAGCGGACCATATCAATTCTGTTACAGAGGGTGATACCGAATCGGCTACAAACAACAATATCCGCGGCGGCGTTGTAAACCACGGAACAGTAAGAAGCCAGCTGGGCGGAACAGTAGTATATGACATAAGCGCAGAGTGGATAGCTGCGGCTCGTCAGGGCGGTACGGCAAATCTTCATTATAAGCTTCAAAGACAGGTTCAGAGAACTGATCCGGAAACGGGACAGCCTATGGTAGACCCTGAAACACATGAGCCTGTTATGACTTGGGAGGATGTTCAGATCGGAACACCGGCAGAGGGAGCGGTTCTTGATCTCATGGGCTTCTATGCCGAGATAATGGAACAGGACGGGTCATTCCCCGAAGTTCCCAAGTATGATGAAGACGGTAACATTTATGTTTACAGGATAGTACAGACAGCGGCAGAGAGAACTGACGTTGTTGTAACAGGACATAGTGCGGCAAATGCGCAAAACAGTGATACCATAGCTGTAATGCTTGATGAAGACGGAAGTGTTCTTGTAGATAATGAAGGTTTCGTTCAGTTTGATGACGGAAACGGCGGTCATGTAAGCAATAAGACTATTTCGTTTGTATATCAAGACGGCAGCAGGACTATTACTGATAAGTACTATGTAACTGCAAAAGTAACGTCAGGTTCCGGAGGGAAACAAAAGATCGATTTCACATATTCACTCATAGACGAGATGGATATTCACATCATAAAAGAATGGATAGGATTTACGACAAGTCCCGGAAACAGCGACACCTCCTATGTAACTGCAAAGATACTATATTATGATTATGATACAGCTTCTTATAAAACATATAAGAATAGCGACGATACAGATTTTATTGTCAGGCTGAACAAAGCAGGAAATTGGGATGAGGATGTTACACTTCCCAAGTTTGACTATAAGGGACACAGATTCATATATCAGGTAAAAGAGAATGAATTTTCTACAGGTGACAGCGGAGTCAGCACAAGCGAGATCTCTACAATGCTTAAATATGACCCCGAAACCCAGACGTATAAACTGAGCAATTACATTGGCGGCGATGATGCGGACGCAATGCAGATCATGAAATACTGGTGGGATGACGGCGAGGAAGAATACCGAAACAGTGTCAAGGTGAGCCTTGAAAACGGTACTTTCAGGAACAAAAATGATCCTGATGATATGACTCATACCTTTCAATACTCCGAAAACTTCTGGCTGACTGAGGGCAATTATTATCAGTATGAATGGGAAGATATGCCGATCAGAGGTATAGAGGGATTCAATGATGGGGTTACTCATTACAGGTATGATTATAAATGGAGTGATATTAAAGAGAGCGTCTCAGGCAACAATATAAATAATTATTATTATGATTCTGATTTGATTGCCGCAGGTGAAGGAACGGCGATCATAGGAACACTGCAACCCGGTGCAAGATGGATATATGCAGTAAAATCAAAAGCTTATGATTCTGAAATGTCAAGTGCAAATAGTGCATATACTGATCTTATGGAAGACAGTAATTACAGTACGTGGCTGAATACAAATTTTGATTATGGAAAATCCGGCAATAACCAGACTGACAGGTTCAAGTATGTATATCAGAATAATGGTCATTATTATGCTGTATGCTATAATGAGCATTGGAATAATCAGGAAACTGATTCCCATCCGACCCAGATAGATATTCATAATTATCGAATAGGTGTTATTAATTTCAAGATAGATATGAATATGCTGGTGGGTGACGCACTGAAAAATCAGATAATAACCGGTGTGACTCTCAGAATAACTAACGACTATAACAATGATTATTTTACTGTTCCAATTGATCTGAATGGTAAGCCGAATCTTGAGTACTACTATCTTCTCAACCTTCCGAAATATAATTTGAAAGGTGAAGAAATAAAGTATACTATCGAAGAAGTTTCTATAGAATCAAGAGGTCAGAGTTATCAGGTAAATAACGGAACGTGTAATATCGGAACAGGTGATTCCGCTGATGTATGTTCGGTAACTGTCGGTCAGCAGACAACGATAAAGAATACACACGGCCCTTCGGGAAACCCTTCCGACTCAAACAATGATGATATTATCGAAATAGAGATCAGCAATACCTTCATAACTGACAGAGAATTCGATTTTACAAAGCAGTGGAAGGACGACCATGACACATCCGGCAGAAACGGTCTTTATATCAAGCTTATGCGCAAGTCATCAAAGACCGGCTCCTCGGAAGAGCGTGTAAATGCAAAATACACTGATAATAAATCCGGTGACAGTTGGACGTTCCATTATGAGAATCTTGCAAGATATGACAGCGAGGGCTACGCATATACCTACTGGGTACAGGAAGTAAAGGATATACCGGGATACAGATCGGATTATAACAATGCGGGCGCAAGTGATACTGTTACAGTAAATACTTCAGCGACTGACCGCGCGTATAATAACGGTACGATTATAAATACCCGTGTAGGAACATTGACTCACAGCGGTGAAAAGATCTGGACTAATATTCTTTCCAGCTTTGATTCAAATTACTACCCCGTGGCATATGTTTATCTTTACGAAAAGAGAAAAGGCGTAACCTATACAACAACTAATGGACCGATCACGTATAAGGATTCGCATAATGAAGAAATAACAGTCGAAGATAACGGCAGGACAATAGATGCTGTGAATGGTGAACTTATAGCAGTAACAGCTATCTATAACGGTGAACCAACTTACGAGTTCAAGGACGCGGAAGGAAATCTTAAAGAGTTCCCGATGTATGATGAAAACGGCGCAGAGATAAAATATTCATACGATGAAAGAGCAATAAACGGCTACAGCATAATAAAGAATCCTGACGGAAGTCTGAGAAATGAATATCATAATGAAGGCATTAAGCATTTCAGAATTACAAAGGAATGGAAAAATAAGAGTCCCTCTACTCCTTTTCCGTCCGTAAAGGTTACTTTGCATCAGGCAGTTCGTATTCCCGCAGGAACTCCTCTTAGCAAAGGTACAGTCATTAATGTAGGAAAAGCAAATCAGAGGACTATCGAGTCCGATAATGAAGTATTGTCGGAAGATTGTACGATAGATTACCGTTCATATTCTACCTATCTTCATAACGGCGATCAATCATGTGATTTCAGAGATATGCCTGTAACTGACCCCCGAGGCAATGACTTTGAATATTATGTTACCGAGTCTATGACCAACTATGCGGGTGAAAGCACGAAGGAAATTGACCTTACTTCGGACAATCCGCAGGACAATTCCGCAATGGGTTATGAAGGCAAGATCTCACCGTTTGAAACAAAGGACAGTATCGAACAGGCTACTATTACAAATACCTACAAGCCTGACGAGAGTAATTTTCAGACGGAGCTTGACGTTACAAAGAATATACAGCTGTACAAACATTTCAGAGATGCGGACTATGAAAGAGGTTTCAGCTTTGTTCTGCAAAGAAAGACAAACAGGATATCTTCAAAAAATCTTTTCAAGATATATTCCGGCGGAACTCATCTTTCGTCCACAGGATCAGGTGAGAATATTCGATGGACAACGGATGCACAATTGCAGAAGCCGACTATTATTATTGATGATGTGACAGATCACGTATTTGAAATAGCTGGTGTAGTCGGATATACTGACCCGTCTGCTGATGATAAACCGATATTCGTGTCGGATGGTGACGACAAGCACTACAAAACCTATATTCAATTTACGAAGGAAGAGTATACTCATAATACTGAAACAGGTACACTTGAAAACCCGATCGTGTTGGAGATAAAGGTTGATCTTTCCGGTCTTGACGACCTGAGCGGAGATAACAGTATAAAGGTAACCATAAAAGGACTTGCAAAGTATGCGCAGGATGGTGTCCGTTACACATATACGGCTGTAGAGGATAATATTACCGGATTCAGCAGGGTAAATTCGGTCACTCAGGAAGGCGCAAGCATTGACCTTTCATCTGTACAAATAGGAGAGAACACTAATAAAGGTGATATTGAGCTGAATAACCGTATGAACAGGGCAAACCTTGTTATTGCAAAGGCATTCGGCGCGATTATAGGACGGCGAACCGAAAGACTTCCGAAGGAGGATTACGGACAGTTTTTTAATCAGGCTTATATTAATTCTCTCAGATTTAAAATTGAAGCGACATCGGGAAATCCCCAGTATAATATTTATGAGACAATAAGCGGCGATCAGCTGCGATATCCGTCGGAAACAAGAATAGCGCAGGGCTATGATCCGGAGATGCTTTACTACAGCGTACTTAGTGAAGAAGGCAGTTATCAGAAACAGTTCCCTTTATTTGATCCTGTCGGCGCTCCGTATACATATACGGTAAAGGAATCACAGGCACGACTTGACGGTGTGAAGATATACGGTTCAACTAATAAAGATGATTTTGAAACGTGGTTTCCGGAGAGTATATATCTTCCTGAGGTTACCGACGAAGTAACAGTTTCGAACGGTCAGACCGCATATTTCGGAAACGCATTCCCGTCCAAAAAAATAGAGCTGAAAAAGCAATGGGACGATAATAATAACGCAGACGGTATGCGTCCAGAAATACTGATGGTGACGCTCAAAGAAACTATCAACAATCATGCAGATGTTGATATAAACAAGATGCTGACCAACAGCGGACAACTGTCGCCGAATTGGTGCAAAGAAAATGTTTACGTTCCCACTGTACATTATTATGAGGATACAGCCTTTGATGTAACAAGTATAGGAATAACCGAGAATTTGTCCGATACGATCAGCACATCGGTTTCGCCGTACAGTACCTTTAAGAACATTCTTGGCGAAAATGAACAGATACTTGATCCTATCGCAGAAGGCGAAGGCTATGAGGATTATGTTTACACCTATGGAACGCTGACAAAAGCGGGGTATACTCAGGATACAGAAGGAGATCATGGCGATCATCTTTCTATACTGCCTAACGATGCCGATAACAATAAGCTTATAATCTGGAACAAAAAAGCAAGGCTGAACGGTACGATAAATATCGAAAAGCTTTGGGAAGACATGGGAAACAAATGGGGCGAGCGTCCCGATGATATCTATGTTATGATACAGCGAAAGCTTGAGGGAGCTGAGGATAATACGTTTGCGACAGTAACTTTAAATTACGACAGTGAACGTATAGGTACAGGCGGAGATGAACATGGTGTAATAAAGGTATCAAAGAATGATTCAGACAGTACTAAAAACTGGAAAACCACTGTAGATAAGCTTCCATACGGTGAGATAGTAAATTCGAGCGACACAAATAACGGAACATTCACGAAATATATTTACAGAGTAGTTGAATGTGACAGCAGCGGAACTGTGTATGATAATGATGTTGATAGTACGGCATTTGGCTATACCTGGGATCAGATCATAGGAACTCAGCCCGAGCCCGAAAATGAGGGTGATACTGTTGAGCCAAAGACTTCAAGCGAGCTTGAGCTGAACACGGAAGATAGTGTTATAAACGAGGCAGAGCTTAGCAGTAAGGTTACCAATACCGAGAAGCTTGTTGAATATGATGTAAAGAAGATCTGGGACGACGAAAACGATTATTACGATACTCGTGAAGACTATACATTAGTACTCCAGAGAAGACTCTCAACTGATGCTGATGAAGATTCAAAGTGGCATAACGTTCCTGTTCCCGGTGACACAGGGAATTCCCTTAAATATGTTGCAGATGTTGATAATGCTGAACTCTGTCAAAAGAGAAAAACAGAAGCAGGCAATGTTGTATTGCCTGAGGATGAGTTTGAACTCGATCATACTGTAACAGGATTTAAAGAGCTGCCGGAAAGAAATGTAGACGGAGTAGAGTATGTTTATCGTGTAAGAGAAACGTATATAGGAGATAAGCAAGTAACTAAGGATGGTACAACTTATCATACGTATAATTATAATGTGGGATATAGTGATGACACAGAAAATAATAAAACGATAATTACCAATTCAACCAGGACTGACCCGAATCTGACATCTATCAGTGCCGTTAAAACATGGTCGGATGCAAATAACAGGGATGGTCTGAGGACTCCTGTTACATTCAAGCTTACTCAGCAAATCAATACGTCTACTACTAAAACCTTTACCGAAACTATTGACTACAGCAGTACAGCGGCTGAGTCGTGGAAGTATACCTGGAAAAATCTGCCGATGTATGATACAGATGGTCATGTGTATACCTATAGTGTGACTGAGGAAGATGTTCCCACAGGTTACAGCGATGCAAGGACAGTAACTGAATATGCTGATCCCGACACAAATACAAAACCCAAGGTGTATAACTTTACAAACAGCTATACACCTAAGACCCGTAATATAAAGGTTACAAAAACATGGGACGATCTAAGTAATATATATGGTATCCGTCCCGACAGTCTTAAACTGGTTCTGTATTGCAGCTATAACGATGGAAATGGAAACAGCTACTCGGGGAAGGTAAGCGATGCTCCCGAACTTATAAAGAATGAGATTACGGATAAAGAGTTTACTTTCACAAATCAAACAGGTGATGCCTGGGAACACACATTCTCGAGACTACCCATAAAGATCAATCCTACGGGATCGGCAACAGAATACGGTAATTCTGTATTCGTAACATACTGGGTAGAAGAAGAACTGACAGATGCGCAGAAGAAGGATTATCTTAGCCCCGCAAACGGCGGATACCAGACTGCTAAGAGCGCACTTTCATCTCTTCCGTCAAATGACGGTACGGTAACTGATCTTGGAATCACAAACGAGCTGAATACACGTGATATAATCGTTACAAAATACTGGTACGACAACGATCTTGAAAACGACAGTCCCGATCTACATTATGATCTTGATATCACGCTGAGCAGCACACTTGATTGTACTCAGGCAGGGCGTAACGTGGGCGGAAAGTATTCCGAAACATTTGCATTGCCTAAGAACAGTGAAAAAGGCATTATATTCAAAGATCTGCCAAAGTATAAAAATGGCGTGGAGATAGTGTATGATGTTACCGAAGCCAAAGCAGCAGTAAGCGGCACAACACTGACTCACCTTGACAACAGTAAACTTACAGACCCGTATACTGACGTGACTGAAATACAGAATGATTCCTTCAGCTTTACTGTTGAATCGAGGAAGTACGGATATACAGGTGAATGTGTAAGCTACGAAAAAACAGCAGATACAGATACAGTTGACATAGCTTCACAGTATAAGATCACCAATACACTGCCTGTTGTACAGTTTGAAGCCGATCTGAGATGGGCAGACGATAAAAACCGTGACGGAAAGCGTCTTACAGACGATGAGCTTGTATTGAGCAGACAGGTAATTGATTATACCTATCCCGAAGAACTTGCACAGGTAAAACTGGTATCTTTGGGAGAAGCAGAAAAAGACAGTGGAAATGTATATTGGCACGGAGTTTTCGGTAAATATCCCAAGTTCAACTCAAAAAACCTTGCTTATACATACAGAATTTCCGAAAGCAGCAGTACAACAACAGCACTTGAGGATAAAACATATACATATGCTTATTCTCCTTCTGTAACAACGAGCGCCGAGCCGGCAGCTCATAATTCGGATGATACTTACAAACAAGATCCGGAAGTAACAGGAAGAAATGACCTCCAAACAATAGTTTCCGGACCTGTTGAAGGATTATCTACAGTTAATTTCACAGTCGAAAACAAGTATACGTCTGAAAAGGGCAAAATAAAGCTTATAAAAGACTGGCAGGGTGACGCAGACTGTTACAGCTATACCAGACCTGCATCAATGACATTTACCCTTTACTGCGAGGGCGGCGGCATTGAAAAAACTCCCGTAAATACTGAACAGGCAGCACAAATCCTCGGGACTGCTATGGCAACGGCTACTTACACTGTAAATACCCCGGATTGGTATACTGTTGTAGATAACCTTCCGATATATACCAACCCTACAGGTACGGCAGTAACGGCAGGAACTTCCTCGAAGATAAAGTATTACTTTGAGGAAACTGCTCATATCGGATATACCAATAGCGGAGATAATACAGCTATAGAGCTGACGACAAATGATGCACAGGTTGATACAACGGTTGTCAATACCCTTAAAAAGGCTGACCTTGTTGTAAAGAAGGCATGGGTGGATCAAGGGTATACAGATACACATTATGAAGTAAGCTCAACTCTTACGCTGAGATACGGTGACAATAATTATACAAAGACTGTTGTTATCCCAATGAACAGCACTACAGGAACAACAGTATCGGATCTGCCGCTGTATACTGCTGACGGTGTACTTGCTGTATATAAATTAGTTGAAAATACAATAAAGTATGGTTACGATCCAAGCTATGATAAGACGAATTTCAACCTTCTGACAAGCGGTACACAGCAAGTAACGATAACCAATACACTTCCCGTTACAGATCTTACAGTCACAAAGCACTGGAATGATACTAACAATACTTATAACCTCAGACCGGAAGAAATAACGCTGGCTCTGGGAAGGGCAATATCTTCTTCTGCTGCGGAATGGGAAACAGTAAGCCTGACAGCTCCTGTTACAAGGACTCTGGTTAAAGGAACAAACAATCAGTGGACTGTTACATACGGCAATCTTTTGAAGTATGACGAAAACAATAATCCATACCTTTTCAGAGTGACAGAAACAGACCCGCCCGGTTACAAGGCTTCAGCTAATGTGGTAACAACTGCATTTGCGGAAAATGTCGTTACATACAATGTTGAGCTGACAAATACCCTTATTACTGGTAAACTAAAGGTCATCAAACATTGGGATGATCAGAACAATAATGAAGCGCAGCATTATAATGAAGCAATCCGTGTCGATTCACAGGGTGCGGCTACATCAAACGGTCAGATACAGTATACCAACACTATTGTTTCGGGAGCAGCCGAAAACGATGAATATGTTGAGATATCAAATGTTCCCGTATATGACAGAAACAATGATTTGATAGAGTATAAGGTGACGGAAACTACGACTCATCAGAAGTATGGCTATTATCTGACAAATACTGATGCAGAGCTTAAAGCAAAGCTTTCCGAAACAACCTCGGGAAGCGGATATTCGGGTCAGGTAATTCTTACTAATAAGCTGCCTAAAACCGATATTACCGTAAACAAGAACTGGACAGACTTTGATGACAAGTATAAACTGAGACCGTCAAGCGTTCAATTCCAGCTGTACAGGACTACAGATACTTCTGCTGCAGTTACATCTGATACAGGATGGACAGCAGTTGGAAGTCCGCAGACTGTAAGATCTACAGATTGGACATATACATTCCACAGTCTCCTTAAATTCGATACAAATAATATCGAGTACCGTTATAAGATCAAGGAAGTATATGCAAACGGTGTAAAAGCGTACAATGAGCTTACACCGCAGGCAACAACAGTTCAGGGCGACAGCCATAAAACAGAGGACAGTTTATTTACTCTGCCATTTACTAACGAGCTGAAGACCCGTAATATAACAGTTACCAAAATATGGGATGATGCTAAGTATAAGGGAACGAGTCTGAGGTATAACCTTGATATGACTCTCAGCTGTGCAGAGCTTGAATGTACTGAAACTGACCGTTTTGATGCAAATGGAAAGTATCAGGAAACAAAACAGGTAGGTACGGAAGATACTACAACTGTTACTTATATGAGCTTGCCGTATTGTGATGAAAATGGTACTGCATTTGACTATAAGCTTGAAGAAAATGTAAGAAATACACCTCCTACCGGAGTTGCGTCAGGTACATTCCTTCAGGGAAGCAAGCGGTCAGGTTATACAGCAACTCTTGGGACACCTGTTGTCACAGACGGTGTTGTAACAGGTTACACGGTTACGAATACTCTGCCGCTGAGAAAGTATGAAGCGACAAAGCACTGGTCGGATAACAAGAACCAAGACGGTAAACGACCCGATACGCTGAAATTTACACTTATGCGCAATACAAGCGAAACAGTGCAGACAGAAACAGCGAAAAAGCAGGAAAACTGGACTACATCGGACGGCACAGAGGGCGTAAGCGATGCTTACTGGAGAGTGGATTTCGGATATCATCCGATATATGATGTAAGCAACAATGAATACAGTTACCTTATTCAGGAAGAGGATATTTCCGAATACACACGCGGAAGTGCATCAATTACGAATATAACTGATGGAGTGAACCACGATTTCACAAATACGCATACTCCGTATAAAGGCGATCTTTCAGTAACGAAGAAGTGGGAAGATACGGTTGACGGAGTTGACTATTCGTCAAGTACAAGACCCGCCAGCGTAGAACTGGAGCTATACTGCAAGTATGGTACAATGACCGACTTTGCAAAGGTCGACGGCGATACAAATCTTCATAGCCTTTACAGCGGAGATGTAAAGAAGACGGTTTCGGTAGAGGCAGGCACATACAGCGGAACAGTTACATTCAGTGATCTTCCGCTTTATGTCAATCCGACAGGTACAGAAACTAAAAATGGAACAGCGTATCAGATAACTTATACTGTACGTGAAACCAACAAGCCGAACGGTTATACACCGACTTACGGATCATCCAAACTGACAGACGACAGTACAACGAATATTGATGTTACCAATAAGCTTGATACCAAGGATATCACCGTTAAGAAAGAGTGGGTTGATAACGGTTATACAGGAAGTGACAAGGATCATTATGTTGTAAATGTTACAGTGACATCAACGAATATAGTAAATTTCAACAAGGATGTTAATATTCCGAAAGACGATGCGGATGGTGAAATAATTACCAATCTTCCGACTTATAAGAAGGATGGTACAAAGGCAGAGTATACTATAGTAGAAACACCTACACATTACGGTTATGCTA
Organism: uncultured Ruminococcus sp.; assembly: GCA_902763365.1. GTDB lineage: Bacteria > Bacillota > Clostridia > Oscillospirales > Acutalibacteraceae > UBA1213. The sequence goes on along the minus strand of CACWRT010000017.1, from coordinate 47,656 downwards.
CGACTTATGATACCGAGACCTTTAAGCCCGAGGAGAAGCAGATAATAACCGTTACGAATACTCTTCCGCTGACGAGTGTAACTGTCACAAAGCAGTGGGATGATGATTCCGACAGTAACGAACTGCGTCCTTCAACTATAAAGCTTCAGCTTTACAGAACGACAAACACAACTATCGCACAAACAGGGGCGAAAAATGAAACAGATGCATCTCAGGGCTGGCAGAAAGTCGGCGGAGTAGTTACTGTAAACAGACCTTCACCCGATAACGATAACAGTTGGAAATATACTTTTGAAAAGCTGTTGCAGTATGACGTGGGGAATAACGCTTACCGCTTTATGGTAGAAGAAGAAAAGGTAAATGCTTATACAACACAATATACCAAATCTGTAGCCGAGACTTCCGAAACATCCAAGACCCTCACAGTGAAAAACAAGCTTATTACCAGATCTGTTGAGGTTATCAAGGAATGGAACGACAGCAACATTCAAAATGGAAGTCAGTATCATTATGATATTACCTTCAAGCTGAATCATGCTGCTGCGTCGGGTATACCAAAGGCTCTTGAATACAGCGGTGTCCTTCATTCTGATAAAGAATCGACTTCCGAGAGTATAACGATAGATAATGTACCCGTATATGATATGAACGGCGATGTTATAGTTTATACGCCAAGCGAAGTAGAACAGAAATACGGATACTATCTCGTGACAGATTATCCGACGAGTGTTGAAACAAAAGATCCGTCGAATGGTATTGATGATAACTGTGTGACCCGATACACATTCAGAAACAAGCTCCCCGTAACGTATCTGAAAGTTACCAAGACATTTGTTGTTGATGAGGATTATCATAAGTATGTAGGAAGCACTTACAGGGATATAACCTTTGATGTATCCCGAAGCGTACAAAACGATACACAAACCGTGCAGGATACAACATTCAACAGCTCCAATACCAATAAGACGATCGCATATAGTGCAGATATGGTATGGACAACATCATCCCCCGTACTTGTCTATGACGATCAGAACAGGCGGTTTACTTATAAGGTAGAAGAGCATGATCTCCGCGGTTACCTTACCACGTATGCGGTCGGCGGAACTGAAGGACAGACTGTTGCGGCAGTGGAACGTGCTTCTACAGATACACCGCAGACGGTCGATATCACCAACACCATGATAACCGGCGATGCACTGATACAGAAGATAGACAAGACGTATTATGACAAGTTCCATGATATGTCAGGTTATCAGGATAAGCTTATCAATGATGCGTATTTCAAACTGTATATCAAAAACGGCAGTACAGAAGTACCCGTGCCCGTAACTCAGCAGGATGACGGTTCATATGTATACGACCACAGTAAAAAGGATGTATCGGGAAGCAATATCGTGAAGTCACAGAATGTGACCGAAGCATCAAGCCTGAATAAGGCAGGTACCATAAAGATAACCGGGCTTCCGCTGAATACCTATTATCTGAAAGAGGTAGCACCTTATCCGACAAACTATATTCAGAATGAAAATGAATATAAGTTTGTTGTGGATACGCCGGATGCTGAGACAAAGAATGCATCAACTGCATATACTCTGACTGAGGGTACCGTAGAAGGTTTCATAGGCAACGGCACGCCTCAGAATAAAATAGGAAATGAGCAGGATGTACAGCAGACTACTATCGAACTTACGAAGGTAGATAAGGAAGATGATTCCAGAAAACTTAAAGATGCAACTTACTATCTGCTGAGACTTATTCCCTATCAGGTATCCTCTGTAAAGGCATCTTATGATACTGAGGAAGCCTACAGAGCGGCAGCGCTTGAGGCTGTAGCCAAAAGCGAAGGTTATTACAATGATACGGACGCAGAAACCTTCTGGTATAATGAAGGCGGCTATAAGACTGATGCAAACGGTCATATAGGACCGCTTGAAGTAGAAATATTCGGTGCATATACCTTTATGGAAGTACATTCTTCCGTTGGTTACAAGATAGAGAACAGTACAATAGGAATTACTGATATCGAAAGTGAAAATGTACGGTATACTGTAACTCATGAAGAACCGAGAAAGGATGTCAATGTCAAGGTATACAAACAGGACGAGTTTGAGAACCCGCTTAACGGGGCAGAATTTGAACTGTGGTATGACCCGAAGAAGGTACAGCCCGAACCGCCCAATGAACCCCACACCGCTACAATAACACCCCGTTCCGACTGGGATTATATCTACTTTATTGATAATAAACAGTATAAAAACGGAACATGGCTAGATGGTGATGAAGATGGCAGATGGGTACAAGATCCGAGTGACAACAGTGTTGGTGTACCTGATGCAACTACCGGTACGTTCAACATGGGGAATTACAATGTATATGCTCAATTCTATAATTCGGAGCATCGCTTGCTTAGTACCAATGATATGTGGGAAAAATATGCCAATGAGGATGGTTTGGGTGTATTCAAGATACAACCACCTTCTGGCGCAAAATATGTGAGATTCTTCCCGAAAGGACCTCGATTCTATGCAAGGTCTGATTGGGGAAATGCACAGAATGATGGATGGAATTTTTATCACACAGTTGAGATTGAATTTAAGTTAGGAGAAGGATATCAGGTAAGTTCGTATGATGGACAAAACGGTATACCTGGAGAACAGAATGTGATAGTATGGACACTCTCAACTAATGCAGGTCATTTAGGTTCAACTACTATACCTATGATACCGACCAAAAACAAGGTTGTAATCGAACGCAATTTTAGTCGTGATTGGGATGATCTTCATATCTGCTACTATAAAAAGGTAGGAGAGAACTATGTGGTAGTTGGTCAGAATGAGCCAGGTTATCTGATGGAGCCTTACGGAAATGGAAGTAATGGTCTGAGGTATGAGTTAACAATACCCGTTGGAGCGACCCACTTCAAGGTAAGTAACGGCACAAAAGATCAGGGTAATACACATCGTTGTAATTATAGTTCTGTTTATACTGAGATACTGTCAGATTCAAGTAAGGTTAATGACGGCAACTTCTTTAAGTTTGCTAATACCGGAAGTGAGCCTGATAATGCCCTTACTCTTGTACAGTGGGATACTGTTCCTGTGGCGGCTGATTCGACAACAAATTATGTTACGTCAGATTATGATTACATTTATTTCACGTGTCCTGATGGTTGGATAAGCTCCAAACATCCGCACCTTTATGCTTATTATAACGGCGGCGGAGATTTACAGGAAAATGATGAAAACAGAGCAGTATACAGTGTTCTGCCCGGTATTATGGATGATGGATTTTTTATTAATTCTTCCGGAAAACGTGTATACAGATTCACAATTCCTTTAGGTCAAATAGATCAGTATGGAAGTGTCATATTTAATAACGGTAAAGATTCCGGTAAAGTAGTTGAGCATGAAACAACAAACATAACATATGAACTTGGTACGATCTATGCGTGGAACGGTTCTTCCTTTACTCCTCAGTCACTTGCAAATATTCAGACAGAAAATATTACACCTGTCAACAATATCACACCCCATGAGGCAGGCAAGAATTATGATGACCGCTATCTTTACATTGTCAACAATGTTTCAAAGACAGACGGAACACGCAATTCATGGGATGATCTGCACGTATACTTCTCAAGTGACGCTGAAGGCAATACACCGATAAATCAGCCTAATCCCGGATATATTGCAGAATATATCGGCACATACACCGACGATGATAAGGCACAGGGCAGGGAATACTACCCCGCAGGCGACTGGTATCGTATACTTGTTCCGCAGGGAGCAACCTACTTTAAGCTGAATAACGGTAAAGCTGATATCAAAGGTACCCGTGCGGCAGAGTCTGAAACCTATAAGCTGAAACAGGGCAGCGTGTACTATTTTGATGATACCAATGTTACGCAGAGCAGTTCAAACGGCGGTAAGATGAAGCTCAAGCAGATCTGGGATACAGCATGGGCAGATCCGCAGGCGATCGATCCTACAGAATCGGGCGATCCAATCCATCTTGCAACAATAGTAACAGGTGACGATGGTCTTCCCGAGTATATCAAGTGGCTCAAGCCAAGGACTGCCGAAAATCAGGTATATGACCCTGATAACTCTGCAACATATGTACCCGGAACGGTTGATGGAAATTATCTTGTCAATACTATAGATGATATAGGCAAGGATAAGGGCGTGAAGGATGTACGTGTTGTAAAATGGGGCACGTATTACTGGAAAGAGGTATCTACACCTACCGGCTATACGGCAGATGAAGAAGTGCTTACGCCTTTTACCGTGGATGCGGAAGAGGCTGACAAGATTGTCAATGTAGTCAAGGCAAATAATACACGTATCATGGGTAAGGTAACACTTACCAAGATCGCTCGACAGGCAAGCGGCGGCAAGGCACAGGGCGATGTACTTGAAAACGCAGTATTTGAGCTTTACCGCAGGAACGAAGATACAGGCTTGTATACAATACCTGTAAATGCCGTATATGACGGTACAGAGGTATGCTATCATGCGGATACAGGCACGAAGAATTCGCTTACAACAAATTCACTGGGTAAAATAGTTATTGACAACCTTGATTGGGGACAATATTGTCTGAAAGAGATAACAGCACCTGCCGGATTTGATGTCAGCACACAGGATATATATTTTACTGTTGGCAGAAATAACTGTGAGCTTATGCAGCAGCTGCTGTGTAAGAATGATGCAAAGAAAGCTCAGATAAAGATCACAAAGAATATTGACGACCGCAATAATGCCTGGGGCGATCCTACATTCATATTCAGGATAAGAAATACCGTAACAGGACGTGAACGTATTGTATCCGTTAATATGAAGAATGATGCTGTTACAGGCAGCTACGGATATATTGACGTTGAACCCGGAACATATGAGATCAGCGAACTTGATGTATCAAGGTATGAGTTCAGTACATGGAATTACACAGTCTATAACAAGGATGGAACAACTGCCGCTGCCGGTTCATATTCAACGGATGAAAAAGCTCAGCTTGTTTTGGCAGCTGATGACAAAGCGGATGTTACCTATGAAGACACCCTTGCATATCATGACAAGTTCAGCCATGTTAATACTAAGGTCAATGAATTCAACGGCTATAAGGCAATACGTGTAGAATATAATACCCCTATTGCCGCAGATGTTGATCCTGCCGAGATCAGAAAAACCGCTTTGACAGCAGTGAAGATCCGCAGCGACGGAACGGAAGTGGCTATGACACCGCAGGAAATGAACAGTCTTGTACTGAGCTATGTTCCAAAGTCAAAGGACGACTCACGTTTCGGTACAGAGGATTTCAGTGATGGTGAAGGTAAGTTTACTGTAAGCCACCCGACACGCTATACGGACGGTGTTTACACACTGAGAGCGAGAAGTACAGACGGCCTGACAGACGACTTTGATATAAGCTTTGTGGCAAAGAATCATCAGCCGAAGGCTTATGAAAAAGCTATTGTCTTCTATGCTGACGAAGAAAATATTTCATATTTCGAGGATGAGAATACAAGAACTGCCCAGTATGACTTTACATTTACACTCGTTAAAAATGAAGATGAAACTACATACAGCGTATATTGTGTAAAGCATAATGGTAAGATCATAGCCATAGGCGATAATATCGCAGAAACTATGGCAGAAGAGCTTGCAAATATGAAAAATGCTCTTACGGTAAACGAAGCATACAGATCGGGAAGCATAGCAAAGGAGTTTTCCCACTGGTCAAAGGATGATACAGAGTATAATGCTGTAGATTACTCAATGCTTGAAGCTATAGCTAAGACAAATGATAAAGTAAGCCGGGTAAATTATACGGCTGTACTAAAAAATAAGCAGCAAAGTTAAAAAAAGTTATACAAAAATCTCTTTTACCGCTTGACAAAAGCGGTAAAAGAGTAGTATAACTATTATAATAGGTGTTATGCACCTAATTCAAAGCCTGTTGTTCGGACTCTGAATTAATTGCATAAGCGAAGAAAAAATATACAAGCTATACGATAAAATAAAGCCTTTCGTGAAATATGATGATATCGGCGCAGGATATTATTGTAGATGAGCAGTTATTTATATTTTATCAGAAAGGAGGAACTGTATGGTAAACGAATTGAAACCCGGAAAATCACTTTTTCCACAAAATGAAGCTCCGACGGATGATGTTATAAATAAAGATACAGATAAAACCAAAGACAAGAATAAGAAAAAACGTTCACCGGCTATGACAGCAGCAATAGTGCTTACGTTCCTTCTGATCGTTCTGATGATAACTCTGGCGCTGTTTACTTCTCTGGACGAGGTAACGAACGTTTTTGACGCAGGTAAGGTGGATATAGTTCTCACCGAGTCCGAGTGGAAGCCCGAGGATGCGCAGAATACAGTTCCCGAGGCTGTGATTCCTAAGAATCCTAAGATAGTGAATAAAGAAAATGTCAGCGTAGATGTTTTTCTGAAAGTCACGATTCCCTATGACTATATGGAGATAGAGAATAATTCGGGAAGTAAGGGCAGCGTTTTGCAGTCAGTTGATGATACTGCTCCTGTGCCCGTTCCGCTTTATAAATTTATAGTCACAAACGATGATATTGACGAGTATGATCAGACTCTTGGAATTACTCAGAAAATCGGCAAGGGCTGGACGCTGCTTGCGGCACCGGATGGAACGACATTTGATAATCCGAAGCTTGATACGGAAAAGAAAACGATCACGTATATATATGCGCATACGCTTGAAAGCAGCCCGACTTCTCTCGCACCGCTTCTTCCGTATGATGAGGACAATCTGAATAAATGTACAACACAGTACGCGCTGTTCGATAAGATCAAGGTAATGAATTTTGATGAAAGCTTTGACAGAAATCGTGACTGCAATATATACATTGACGCATATGGTATACAGAGCAACTTCCTGAAACCGAATAATGAGACTACTAGTGACCCGTGGGAAGTATGGAAAATTATAGAGCCGACAAACTGATAAGAAGAAGGAGATGAGAAGCATGAAAAAGAGACCTGTTATAATAGCGTCGGCGGTAGCATTACTGTCAATTTCCGTGCTTCTTGCAACACGGGGAACTGTGTCGTACCTTGTAGACGCTGAAAAAGCCGATAACATAGTAACCATAGGAAAGGTCGATGTAGAGATATCAGAGGGAGACTACGAAGACGAACAGATCATACCCGCAGGGGGTATAGTAAAAAAAGCTCCTCAGCTCAAAAACAACGGCTATAATGATGAATATGTGTTTTTTGAGGTGGCAGTGCCGAAGAAGAATGTTACTCTGCTTTATGAATCAGACGTCAAGGATACGAATAATCCGGGGACAATACTGCATAAAGAAGGGACAAAATTAGACGGATATACAAGCCCGAAGGCAGCAGAGATATTTAAAATGATAGCAGATGGCGGTAACAAAGATACTGTACCTTTGCCGAGCGGTTCGGTCGAATATGAGTATATTTTCGGCTATAACAAGGGGGACGATTCTCACGACGGCTGGGTGTATCTCAGCAAAAACGACAGCGGAAGTGATTATAACTATTACTATTTCGGATATAACAAAAGGCTTGAAGCGGGGAATAGTACCGTTACATTGTTTGATAAGGTGCAGCTGAAAAGCTTTATAGATCTTGAGATAGCCGATAAATCTGATACAGAAGATGTAAACGAAGCTGAGATGAAGGTGGAAGTCAAAGCATACGGTATACAGTCTGACGATCTTGGTATTGAAGGCATTACAAACGGGTTTACCGGCAGACTGGATCAGCTACAGCTTACGACTTTGCTGAATATTGTCAGGAACAAAGGTCTTACAAATACATAAAAAAGCAGGGGGTAGTTATGATAAGTAACAAAAAGAAGATCATCGCCCTGTGCATAGCTGCCGTTATTTTATCGGCGGGAATAGGGACGACGCTGGCGTACCTGGGTGCGTCGGACAGCAAAGAAAATAAAATAGTTGTTGGTACAGATGTTGCTGAGATATCGGAGCAGTTTTCCGAGCCTTCTGTGCAGACAATGAATAACACGACCCAAAAGGAAATAACTGTGAAAAATACGGGTAATCTGCCGTGTTTTGTAAGAGTATATGCGGAGTTTTCCGACAGTGATATATCATCAATTGCTAAGGTCAGTTATGACGGCAGCAATTATGTTGATTGGATCACAGGCTTTAAAGATGAACTTGCGAAATCAACAAACTCAATATCCGAAGACTGGTATTACGATAAAGGTAATACCAAACTCGGAGGATATTTCTATTATAAAAAGATCCTGCCCGTAGGCGAGTCCACTCCGACTCTGATAAAGTCGGTACAGGTCAACTTCCCCGAGTCTGCAAATTCGGAAACAAACATTGATCAGATACGAGAGTATAATATGGTCGTGTATACCGAAACTGTACAGACAGGGGATATTGACGGCGCTGAGTTTGGTGATGAGGACTGGCGGGAGGCCTGGCAGAGATTTTTGAAGGTGCAGCCATAGCAGCAGCGCGGAATTTAGGTTTTTATTTCGTGTTGTAGAAAAGCAGTGGCAAAGAGTGGGTGTGCTGTAAAATAGTTGTATTTTTCATTGTTTGAATGCACTAAACCTATTGACAACAGCAAAAAAATAATGTACAATAACCGTGAATAGGGGAGAGAAGCGGCAATATAATGTATGGATCTCAGACAAGGTGGTTATATGAAGAAGTTTCCGATAATAAGAATAGTATTTTCGGTGTTTCTTTATCTGATCATAGTTGTTGTAGCGTTGATGCTCGGGATGATGCTTATATTCGGATTCAGACTCTATTGTGTCCAGACGGGAAGTATGGAACCAACATACCCTGTGGGGGCTATGATCGTTGTAGAGGAAGTCGAAGCGACGGAACTAAAGGTCGGAGATGTCATCACGTTTACGATAGGTGACGGAACAATAGTGACCCATAGGATAGTCGATGTTGACACAAAAACACAGCAGCTCACGACGAAGGGCGACAACAATAATGTTGCCGACAGCTCGCAGATAAGCTTTAATAATGTCATCGGAAGAGTGAAGTTCGGAATACCTGTGATAGGGTATGCGGTGCTGTTGCTCAATACCAATTTCGGCAGGATCATGGCAGGAGTCATGATCGTAGCTGTAATAGGTATAAATCTGATTGTGCGTATGTACGAAAAGGATAAGGAAGATGACGAGGAAGAAGAGGAAAGCGAGAAATCTTAAAAACCGGAAGGAGTGGTTGATTATTAAAAAAAGGAAAAAAGCAGAAGCTGCAGAAGAAACTGAAAAGATGCCTTTAGGCGCAAAGATATTTGACATTGCTTTTACGGTTTTTATTTATCTGTTGGCAGCTGCGATACTGATAGGGGCGATATTGTTCTCATTCAGTACGTCAGAAGATAAGGCACTGTTCGGTTATCGTTATTATACAGTACTTACAGGGTCAATGTCACCCACGTATAATGTAGGGGACATGATATTTGTAAAGCTTCAGGATTCAGAAAATATTAACGTAGGCGACGTAATAACGTTCAATCCATCCCAGGACAGCGACGCATACCTCACTCACCGAGTTACGGAAAAAATAGAAAATTACGAGGGTTCAGGCGTGACATGCTTTAAGACACAGGGTGATGCGAACAATGCACAGGACAGCTTTCTGATAGACGAAGACAGAGTAATAGGAACGGTAACGTTCGGAATACCTGTTATCGGATATGTAGTACGTTTTGTACAGCTCAGGTGGTATTTCATACTGCCCATAGTAATTATGATCGCAATATTCTTCCAGCTTCTCAAGCGGTATTTTATAATAGGTAAAGATGACGAAGAATCGGGAGATGATTCCGGTTCGGGATCAAAAGAACAAGAAGGACTTAAAAAGTCCGAGGAAGAGTCCGAGAAGGCAAAGCCTGAGGACAAACCAACCGAAGCATTGACCGCAAACGGGGGATGAAGGAAAGAGATCCGAAAACCGTTAGCGGTAGAATTACAGTCTCGGATTGGGGCAGAATTATCGGTTCAGTGTGAATAGGGTGAGTCGGTAATTATGCCCCAAAGGGACGGAAAATTTCATTATAAAGGAGAAATGAGATATGGCAAGCAAATCAAAAAGAAGACGCAAGGTCCTTGGCGCATCATGTATACTGGCAGCACTTATCATAGCTGGCTCATCATTCGCTTGGTTCACAAGCAAGGATGAAGTTACTAACCGTTTGACAGCTACTGCTGATTACGGCGTATCACTCGTGGAAGAGTTTAAACCTCCGAAGGATATGACACCTGGTCAAACAGTTGACAAGGACGTAGCAGTAGTTAATACTGGTTCGGTTGATGCGTTTGTAAGAACATCTATAACAAACGCTATGGATATGAAAAGAATAAACACTACTGATTTAACTACTACTGCTGGTTCTGGTACAACATATTTTAAATTGGCTGATGGTAATACGGACACAGGTGCTATGACTGGTTCGGCTGATGCTTTGGTTTCTGCAGCAACTCCCGATGCTGCTACAAAGCTCTATGATTTGAGAACCTTTGGTGATGCATCAACTGTACCACCTGCTACAGCAATTACACTCAATGCTGTTGAAAAATTTAATATCGATGGAACAAAAGAAGCTAATGAGGTCACAACGCTTATGGCTGGTGGACAGGTTGTAGTTGAAGCAAGTGTAGCTGTAGCTCCTGATAAACAGTCTGTTCGTTCCGGTGATACACTTAACGGTGGATACGATATAATCTATTCTTTGTCTGGTGAAGATGGATATTTCATGCATGACAATACGGGTTATTATAAAGTTACTAAAGATCAAGATGGAGTTTACAGAACGAAAGCTGCAACTCCTACTGATGCGACTGGAAAGACTATTTCCGTTGTAGCTCTTGTTCGTGACTACTCTGGTACTGGCGAATACAGAAAAACTGATAATGGTTTGTATATTTTCAAGCGTTCTACAGATGGGTCACATTCTGGCTTTTTCTATAAAGATGGAACATTCTATGCGTTAGAAAATGAGGCTGCGGATGGAACCGGAACAAATAATACCGCAAAGCTTACTGGTACAATTACATATGACACTGAAAACACAGCCGTTGTCAAAAAAGTTGAAGGTATCAAGTTCCTGACAGAAGATGAAGCAAATACTGGTACTTGGACTGTAACATTTGCCGATACTGAGGATGGCACATATAGTGCAATTCCCAATGCAAACACAAAGTATATGAAAGCAACATACCATGTAACTGCCGATGGTACTACTATTACAAGAGATGTTGTATTCATTATAAAACTTGATGATGATTGGGCAACTAATTGGACTTATGTTGCACCTTCGACTGCAATCACTGATGGTGCAGGTTATTTCTACTATAATTATAAGCTCAATTCTGGTGTTACATCTGAGAAACTTATTGATTCTGTTAAACTTGATAGTTCTATGACAAGAAACAATTACAGTCAGCTAACTTATGATCTTAAGGTTGCTCTTGATTCAGCTCAGGTAACTAAGGATCAGGATGGTGCCGAGACAGCAGAGGCAATTACTGGTTGGGGAGTAACAGCAGATTTAACAAAGACTGATGGTGTAATTACAAGCATAGCATGGTCAACAACCTGATAACCCCTAACAACAAGCCGTAAATCACAGCAAAAAACTGAATAAAAACAATGCCCCCGCCGACACGCTGTAATGGTATGCCGGTGGGGGATATATTTTTTCAAAGCTGTTGACAAGGCTTAGAAAAAGTGGTAGAATACTAGTAGACAAACGATAGGATAGTCCGCTGAAGACTAAAACACCCCTGTATATGCGCCAACATATACAGGGGTTATCCTTTTTGGTCGAGGCGGACTAAACCTCAGGTCTGTTGCCACTATTTGTCCTCGTCAGACCATTTGCATATGTAATAAGAAAATACACCTGCCAAGACTGAGACAAAAAACGATAGGATCAAATCCATTCCGAAGACACCCCCTCCTGTGCCATGTATAGGGGCGGCAACATTTGTATTATATCATATTCCGACACAGTTGTACAGCGGTTTTGCAGAAACAGAGTAAAAAACATCCCCAGCAGGCTCGCTGTAACGGCATATCTGCGGCATATCTGCCGGGGATATAATTTTTTCAAATCTGTTGACAAACTCGCTGAAAAGTGGTAGAATACGAGTAGGCAAAAGAAGTGAATGCTGTTCCATGGGAACAGAAAAACGTCCCCCGCAAGTGCCAGCTTGTGGGGGACTGCCTTTTATGTACCGGATAGGCTAACATCCGAGGTCGGTTACCAAATTACTTGTCACTGTCCAACCATTTGCAGATACAGTAAGATACTATACCTGCCATGACAGCAACGATAAAAGAAGTGAATGGTTCCATGGTCACAACCCCTTTCCGTACCAGTATAGGGGCGGTAACAAGTGTATTATATCACATTCCGACATATTTGTACAGCTCTTTTTAAAAGTCTGAATAACTAAAACACCCCCGCCGCACTCATAAATACAGTGTGGCTGGACGAGTTTTTGAAAATGGGTTGACAAAAGCACAAAAAAACACTATAATATAGACAGAAACAAGGCGACCAGCCAACTACGGCAGTCCCTGAAAAGATTTGGTAAAGTAACCGCTAACTTTGCAGGGTCAGGCGGTTACTTCTTTTTATGATCGTCCATGTACTTGACAATATCAAGCACCAAGCGAACAATTGATACTATTAACGCTACAGTAGCGATTATCTCACCATATGTAAGCATAATACCAATCCTCCCTTCGTTAAAACTCAGGGAGCATAAAGAGTTTTTCGCCCCCTTGTAAAAAGTTTTACTCAGGGACTGCCGCAATCCGTAGGCTGATCGCCTCTTTGTGTCAATGAAAAATGCCGCACAATACACACAAACGCTAACCCTAACTAAATAATCATCCTCGGCAGCCATACCGAAATAGTGTGGGTGCTGGGGTTGTTTTTTCGAAAAAGCGGTTGACAATGATGCGGAAAAGTGGTAGAATACAAACAGGCAAATGATGTAAATGATGTTCCATGCGAGCAAAAATCGTCCCCACACAAGGTTGCTGCTTGTGTGGGGACTGCCTTTTATGTACCGGATAGGCTAACACCCGAGGTAGGTTACCGAATTACTTGTCACTGTCCAACCATTTGCAGATACAATAGGCTATTATACCTGCCATAACAGCAACGATAAATGATGTAAATGGATCCATGCTCACAACCCCTTTCCGTACCAGTATAGGGGCGGTAACACTGGTATTATATCATATTCCGACACATTTGTACAGCGGTTTTGTTACAACTGAATAACTAAAAATCCCCCGCAGACCTGCCGTTACAACGAGCCTGTGGGGGAAATGTATTTTTGAAAAGGTGTTGACAAAAGCACAAAAAAACACTATAATATAGACAGAAACAAGGCGACCAGCCAACTACGGCAGTCCCTGAAATGATTAGTTACAAAGAGAGTAACCGCTCAGTTTGCAGGACAGGCGGTTACTTCTTTTTTATATCGTGGTTGACTTTTATTGCAGTGACAATAAAACCAGCGATGGCAACAATGACACCGATGGTCTGCATAAGCTCGCCATATGTAATCATCATACACCCACCCCCTTTCATCAAGGGGGCTTTAAAAAGTTTTTCGCCCCCTTTTTGAAATATGGGGACTGCCGCAATCCGTAGGCTGATCGCCTTGCAAGTATATTTTACAATAATTTTGGATCGCCTTGCAAGTATATTTTACAATAATTTTGTCTTTGTGTCAATGAAAAATGCCGCACAATACACACAAACGCTAACCCTAACTAAATAATCATCCCCGGCAGCCATACCGTAAAGGAGTGGTTGCCGGGGATATAATTTTTCAAATCTGTTGACAAACTCGCTGAAAAGTGGTAGAATGCAGGTAGGCAAATGATACAAAGATGTTCCATGGGAGCATAAAAAACGTCCCCCGCAAGTGTCGGCTTGTGGGGGACTGCCTTTTATGTACCGGATAGGCGAACATCCGAGGTTGGCTACCGATTATTCATCCCCGTCCAACCATTTGCAAATACAGTAGGCTACTATACTTGCCATGACGGAAAAAATAAATGATACAAAGGGATCCATGGTCGCACCCCCTCCCTGTACCGGTATAGGGGCGGTAACGATCGTATTATATCATATTCCGACACATATGTACAGCGTTTTTGCAAAAACAAGGTTGACAAAAGCACAAAAAAACACTATAATATAGACAGAAACAAGGCGACTAGCCAACTACGGCAGTCCCTTTATAGAATCAGTAAAAAGTAACCGTTCTGTTTAGGGTCAGGCGGTTACTTCTTTTTTGAGCTTTTGATGAGCATATAGACCGTTATTACTTCGCAAATCGCAATGATAAGCTGATAAAAATCGCTGTATGTAATCATACACCCGCCCCCTTTCAATCCGGGGGCTTTAAAAAGTTTTTCGCCCCCTTCTGAAATACGGGGACTGCCGCAATCCGTAGGCTGATCGCCTTGCAAGTATATTTTACAATAATTTTGTCTTTGTGTCAATGAAAAATGCCGCACAATACTCACAAACGTTAACGCTAACTAAACAATCAACCCCGGCAGCCATACCGTAAAGGCGTGACTGCCGGGGGATATAATTTTTCAAACCTGTTGACAAGGCTTAGAAAAAGTGGTAGAATACATTCAGGCAAACGATACGAATGTGTTCCATAGGAACAAAACATCCCCACACAAGGTTGCAGCTTGTGTGGGGACTGCCTTTTATGTACCGGGTAGGCTAACACCTGAGGTTGGTTACCGATTTACTCATCTCCGTCCAACCATTTGCAAATACAGTAGGCTACTATACTTGCCATAACAGAAACGATGAACGATACAAACGGATCCATAGATGATACCTCCTCTCCGTACCAGTGTAGGAGGCGGCAACATTTGTATTATATCATGATTCGACACTGTGTACAGAGTTTCTTATTAACAAAGCTTATACTCACCACTTAACTAAATAAGTCAGCCCCCGACACACCGTTTTTACCAGCGTGTCGGGGGCTTGTTATTTATTTAGTTATTGCGTATGGAAAACTGTCAGGGATTAATTCCAAAGAACAGGAGTTTCAATATCAGTCGGGTTGGTTAAGTTAGCTTTTCTGGTTTCAAATGCAGCAGCATTAGCTTCAACCGCCTTTGTGCTGAGTGTCTTTTGATCATCTTAATATGTAACCTGAACAGAATCAAGGCTGATGTTGAGATCAAAATCAAAATACTTATATGCGTCTTGAGTTACATCATCTGCAAGAACTACGCTGTCGATAAGCTTAGAAGAAGATTCGCCGCTCTCAAGGATACCTGTGTAGTAGAAGTGTGCAACTTCATCAGCTTCAGCGTTTCCTGCTACTATCGGAATAAGCTGCCATTTATCTTTTGCAGTATTTCCAGTAGTAACTACATCATCAGAAAGATTTATATAAATCTTAATATCGTGACCTTCGTGTTCGGCTGCTTCATACTCTGCACGAGCATCATTATATGCCTTCAAAGCATCATTGTAAGCTGCAAGAGCATTTTCATATGCGGTCTCTTTAGCGTTGTAATCATTTGGAGCTGTTCCATTACCTGCTGCAGTGTCTGCATTTGTATCTCTTTCACCAATTGCAGTATTAAGAGCCATCACATTTGTGTTAATTGTAGCAGCCAATGCAACCAGCTTATTTCTGAGGTTTTCTTTCTGTGCAGTAAGGGTATTCTGTGCATCAACAGCTGCATCATATGCAGCCTGTTTCTCAGCTTGATTAGTTTTTGCTTCTTTTAAAGCCTGTTCTTTCTGCCATACTGTGTAAATTGTTCCGTCAGTTGCTGTTGGTGTTCCTATAGCAGCCAAGTCTGCATCATAATCCTGTCCTAAAGCAGAATTGTAATCAGTTTTTGCAGTATCAAAGGCGTTTTGAGCAGTTGTTACACCAGTATTAGCAGTTGATAGTTCACCATTAGCATTTGTTACTGCAGTTCCAGCATTTGTTATCTGTGATGCCAAACCATTAAATGTTGCCAACAAAGTATTATATTCATCTATTTCACTTCTCAAAATACCAGGAGCAACTATACTTGCATTTGTTAAAGCAGCGACGTTATCGGAAGGTTCAGTGGTACTCGTTACATATGTAAAACTTACATTTGTTATCGATTCATCATTTGTTTTGCCTGCGTAGTAATCAATTGTTGTCAAAGCCGCATTATATGTGTTACCTGCTGCTACATAGGCTGCATATGCAGTGTCAAGTGCTGTTTTAGCTTCATTCAAATTCTGTAAAGCTTTACCTGCACCCGTCACGTTCTGATTTGCTGTATCAACAACCGCACCGTTTGTCGGATTTCCATCATTTGTGTTTACCACCGCAACAAGTCTCTGAGGATGTGTACCAGTTCCTGTTGTAACTGCAGCTTCATATTTAAGCTTAGGTGTTACAGTTTTAGTTTCCTCTTTACCGTACATTACAGTAGGCATCTTTGTGAGATTTCCGTCTTTTCCTATATTATCGCCCGCTTCACCTGAAACTTTTTCGTTGATCTTAAGGTCAGTAAGCTTATAATACTTCTTAGTAGCTGCATCGAAATAATATCCTTCATACTTGAAAGTTTCGGTTTGATCATCTTCTCCCTTAACATTTATACTTCTTCTGAAAATATACAGACCGGCTGTTATTGGAGTATAATCATCAGTTGTCCTCGGATCGGTGTTTTCGCCATTGTTGAAGTATTCATAAATATCGCCGGTTGCCGGATCAAGTTTGTTGCCAATCTCAGCAGCTGACATGGCAGTTCCGTCTGCTTTAAATGCACCTGCAAGGTGTGCACCGGCTTTAATTGAATCAACCTCATCTTCCGTAAGAGTTACACTAGCTTCTGAAACGTCAGCTACCTTCTTCACTACTGTATAGGTAAGTTTACCTGAAACATCTTCATTTACATATGCAGGTGTTGTTCCGGAGTTAAGAGCGTAAACATCCTTATTAATTTCCTGACCCGGAATCCAGTTCTTCGGAGGTGCGAACGACTCGACTATGCTTACGCCGTAGTCAGCGTTAGCTGAAAGTCTGTTAGTAACTTCATCCTTAGAGGTGAACCATGCAAATGTTGTGCGGGCAAAAAGACTGATTCGGGCGGAAAGCGGCTTATCATGCGGGCGAGAAGGCAGAAATCTGCGGGCTTTTTTGAGATCGGAACTGGTACTGAAATCTCACGATTACGTCAATTAGTGTGGTTACGGATAATTTCTTAAAGGAATGAAATAAAATACATTGCCGTCACAAAATAAGTTGTGATAAAAAAATTTAAATAAATAGAATATTTTTATTGAATATATAACAAAAACGTGCTAAAATGAAACTGGATATATGTTTTTATACAGGTAATTATAATGAACATTGACTTCGGC
Organism: uncultured Ruminococcus sp.; assembly: GCA_902763365.1. Classification (GTDB taxonomy): domain Bacteria; phylum Bacillota; class Clostridia; order Oscillospirales; family Acutalibacteraceae; genus UBA1213. The sequence goes on along the minus strand of CACWRT010000017.1, from coordinate 30,215 downwards.
GAGGCGACCCGTCCGATATACGTATACATATTTACATACAGCATTTTTAGTTACCCATTCAGTTACACAAAAGGAGCGGTGAAAATGAAAATAGATAAAACAAGACTTCGCAAACTATCATATCTGGTCGTTCTATTATTCCTTATAGCAGTTATTTCACAGAATTTTCTAATGGCTTTTACTGCTGACATACATTCTTCCAACACGGATAAATCAAGTTCAACTATGTCCGCCGGTACGACCAATGACGGCTACAAATACAGCGGCAAGTATACTAACAACAACAAGGTGACAATGTTCGATTATGTTTCGGACTATGAGCTTCAGCACGGGTATAACAATTGTAATCAAAAAGAAGAAGGGTACGTTGATGCATATACTGTATTTAATCAGGCAATTTCTCAAAGTAATATAGCTTCTACACCTAAGTATTCAGCAAATAATAATATTACCATTTTATTTAAACCAAAATCCACACAATTCGCCGAAACAGATTCTATATGGGTACATATTTGGCGTGGTGATGGCAATCCTACTACTTCGTGGCCTGGAATACAAATGACATATGATTTTACAGAAAATCAGTACTTTTGTACATTTAATCCTACGTCATATGGCTTTACACCAGCAAACAGACCCAATAAAGTGATTTTTAATAATGGTGGAAAAGGTAATAGTATGCCTGAAATATACAAAGCTATGGATGCGGGTAAAACTTACAAGTTTGATCAGAGTGTAGTAGAAAGTAGGTTGATAAGGTTTAAGGTGACCACTACCGACACAATTACTAATGTAAAAGTAGAACTTAGAGATGATTATGGAAACAGCGCATCTGGTGATATGACTCTTTTTAATGGTCAAGCAAATAATGATTTTATATATGATACTAGAAATATTAGTTTCACACCTACTAAAATAAAATTTACAAATATCAACAACAATTCAAATTGGAATACGAATGAAGGAGATTTAGCAAATAATAATTGGGACAGTAGTGACGGATATATTTACGAGTGTAAATACATAGCCCAAAATACAATAGGTGGTACAAATGATCAATACCGCTATCAATATCCGAGTGATGCCCAGCAATATGTTATTTATGAAAGTTCTGATTCCGAAAACATATATGATACTTTATATACTAACCCACTGTACTTTGGATGCTTTTGGAAAGATAATTATGCGAGCGGATACTCAAGCAGTAATGCACCGGCATATAATAACTTCAAATGGCAAGCTAATATGGGATTGAAGAGCCAGACTGGTGCAGAAAACAACAGTACCAGCACAGCAACCAATCATTTTAATTACAGAGGAGAGGCTTCCACACAAGGATTGGTATATGGCACTCTATTGGGTGGCTCTCGTGGAAATTTGCTTGATGCTAATGGAACAACAGAACTTCCTTATTTTGATGAGATGTGGGCGAGGCAACATAATAATTTGATGAAGTACTATGATACTGATGCTAATGATGATGGTGATATTACTTTCCCATTCTATGAGGTCACAACTGCACTCACTAATGTAACAATAAGTGCTAATGCTAACAAAGATGGTGAAAAAGCAAGATTCTATCAGTTTAAAGCGGCAGATTCTAACTTGCAATTTAATTACAATACTTCAAATCCTGATGACCATAAGGGGTACTTTAGTGAGAGCAGTACGCAGATACAGTTTGCCGGTAACCCTGGTTTCTTTCCGTTTAACACTAGTGATTCAAAAAACAGCAGCAGGACAAATGATCACAATCTTGGTTTTGGTGCGAAATTTGAAATGGACTTCCAGCTTGAACCTGACGGATGTGTCGGGCCTGTGACTTGCAATGATGATGGTACAAATGTAAAGGATAAGGACAGTACAACAAGAATTCATACAATCTTTGAGTTTGAAGGTGACGATGACCTTTGGGTGTTTATAGACGGCAAGCTTGTACTTGATATGGGCGGAGATCATAATAAATCTCACGGTATTATTGACTTTGCCGCTAAAACGGCTACTGTAGATAAAGCAATATCTATTGGTGCGGGTAGTGGTGTAAATGATCTTAGTGCAGATATCAGAACACCGAGCACAAATCCATCCAGTACAATTAGTTTGTCAACTTTAATGGCTGACAGTATAACTCATAATAATACAACAAATAAGGATGAATATACAAGCAAGACTCATACTATGACCGTGTTTTATATGGAACGTGGTATGATGGATTCAAACCTTCTTATCCGTTTCAACTATTCTCCTACACCTAATTTCAGCAGAATGAAGATCGCTGAGGTAACAAAGTTTGATAACGTAAATGCAGGTCTTAAAACACTTACTCAGGTAGCTGCCGAGACGGATATTTTCAAGTATACTGTTTCAAATACAGGCACAACAGCGGCTGACGTTCTTGCAAACAGCGCAAAGTATCCTACAATTGCTGAGTACACTCGAACTCCCGAGGGCGATCCAAGCATGACTACCACACTGACTCCGAACGGTACGCTTGCCAGTGGTGCGGAAGCGACGGAATCCAAATACGATCCCCCGAGCAGTATAAGTACACCGAGCCGGGTAGTAAATACCTCATATCTTTGGGTCGATAAATTTGCTACAGATGAAAAAATGGTCGGTAAGACTACGGGAACAATTTCCGACAGAAATAACGGCGGCGATCTGTTTCTTATGTACGGTACTAACGACAGCGTTTACGATAAATCGAATACAGGTAAAGAATCATCAGCCGAGTTTGAAAAGCAATTTAAAAAAGGTTCTACGATGCAGATCGTACAGGGTACGACTCCGTATTTACTTACAAGAACCCCCGCTGTTACAAGCCATGCAACTCTTTACAATGCTTCAAATGGAGCTATAAACGCAGCAAACAACTCGTCCAGATCATTAGCATCTTATTACACTACTACTAACAAAATAGTAGACCGTAACGGAAATGAGTTTGAGCCGAATGGTGACGGTTCGTTTATATTCAGCAATATTACTGCGGCTATTAATCCGTCCGCTGCTAACCCGACTGACGAAAACCTTGCTGTTATGCTTACCGAATACTTTATCAATCAGGTAAATACAGGTGCGATAAGTGTAACAAAATCTCTTGATCCTGATGATAATGTAAGTGACGCATTTACGTTCCAGGTGGATTTTGATGGTGTCTTTGGTGTTGCAGGTGTTGACGCAACGGATTATAGTACCGTTGAGGTTGTAAAAACTAATCCTGCCGAAACAACCACGTTGACTTCAACCGGTACTTTTACTCTCGTAAAAGGTCAGACTGCTACTATAAGCGGCATACCTTATGGTACTGCGTACTCAATAACTGAAAGCAGTCCGTCAGTCAATTACCAACAAAAAAGCGTAACGGGTACCTTGAGCGGCACAACAGATACAACCACAAAGTCAGGTACTGTTGTCAATACCCGTCTTACTAACAGCCTTACTTTGAGAAAAACAGTAACAGGCACAGATGCGCCGACTAACCAGACTTTTACATTCAATGTGACATTGACGGCTCCGACAGGTGTTGATTTATCGAATTACGTCATAAAGCAGAAAATTGGCGGCGGAGAAGAAGCAAATTTTACTTCCCCCACTGTGTTTACAATGCAGGCAGGAACTGATGTTGTAATAAGCGGTATACCTTACGGAACACAATATTCCGTTACAGAAACAGGTACACTTCCGCGATATTGGTCAGTAACATCTGGCAATACGCAGACAGGTACTATAGGCTCAACAGCTTCAACTGCTGAAATTACAAATAATTACAGTTATCCCGTAGGTTCACTGAGCTTACAGAAGAGCCTTGTCGGAAATGCAGGTACTTCGGTTGGCACGTCAACACCGTTTGAGTTTGAAATAAGACTGCAAAACAGTACGAGAGATTTGACAAAATTTATGACCGAGCTGCCCACAGGTTCAGAGGTAACTCAAAACAACCCAAATGACTTCAAATTTAAAGTCAATGTCACTGCCGGGGATAATCCTCTGAAAACGGTTAACAACATCCCTGTAGGAACAACATATATTGTTTCAGAAACAACCGATCTGACTGTATCACCGTTCGACATAAGCTGGTCGAGCGACAGCCCGAAATCAGGCACTATACAAACAGAAAATACAACCTATACCGCCACTATAACCAATACCCACCAGCAGACAGGAAAGCTTATACTTGATAAAGATCTGTTTACGACACAAGAACAAAACGCTTTTGGAAGTACGTCATTTGATTATACTGTAGTCCTGCAAAATAACAACGTAAATCTGAAGGATTACATCACTAACACACCTATAGAATGGAATGGCGAGAGTGCAGGTGTAGCACACCAATGCACAATTGTTGTCGGCGTTACACATGGATCTAATGTGGAAATAACAAATATACCTTATGGAACATCGTACACAGTTTCTGAGAATATCTCAGGAACTAACTGGCAACATGTGGCTGCGTCAACATCGGGTCTTAGCGGATCAGTAAATTCTTCCACACCCTCGCCTACTGCTAAAATCACGAACACCTATAAAACCGGTGAGCTTAAACTCCAAAAGCTGTTGGGCAGCGGTACGAGTACTTCTGATTATGGCAGTAAATTATTTACATTCAATGTTACTCTTACAAACAATAGTGTTGACCTGACAAAGTATTTTACTAATGGAACGTCTGGCTGTACATCTGTTTCATCAAATGAGGCTACATTCTCGTTCAGTAATGTAACGTATAATGATGTTAATAGTACACTCAAGTCCATTACCAACATACCCTATGGTACGACTTATGCAGTATCGGAAGGTACGCTTGACACAGGTTGGTCACAAACTGCAGCAAGTAATATCAGCGGTACTATAAATTCAAACGAAATTACCGCACAGATCACCAACTCCTACAGCCAACGCAGCCTGTCGCTCACCAAGGTTGACGAAAATAATTCCAGCCTCAAGCTGGCAAATGCTCAGTTCGTTTTGCTGAAGCTGAAAGCCGATTTTAACGAAAGTACTGCGCGAAGTGATTTTGAGAGTTCTACAGCATACACTGCTCTGTCATCATACTATGACGGTTTTGATACGAACAGTGGTCAGAATTTTAAGACTGACTCAAACGGTAATATCACAGTAACTACATTTAATGGCAGTGCTATAGCTGACGGCAATTACTTCTTCTATGAAGTCACTGCCCCGGACGGCTATAACGTAAACAACAACCCGATCGGTCATGTTCTGCATATCAGTTCTTCAAGCGCAACCGCGAGCGATACACGTACCGACCCCCGCAAAACCGCTGATCTTACATTAAAGAAACAGCTTGCAGGCGATTACGGTAATATAGTAAATAATGATACAAAATTCAAATACACCGTGACCCTTGAAGCACCCGAAAAAGACACAGCAAATGTAATTGATCTTACAAACTACAATATAACCATTGGAGGGACTGCGGTTAGTGCTACTTACGAGAGTAGTAACCATCAATATGTCATAAGTAACATTGAAGTATCAAAAAATTCTTCCGTAACTATAGCAGGATTGCCTTATGGAACTAAATATACTGTAGTTGAGCAAACAGAGAATTTGCCAGATACAAACGGTATGGGCACGTGGGGAACACCATCATATGATGCAAACCGTACAGGAACCATAGACGCAAACGGAACTGATGTTACCACAACAGTAACCAATACCTTTACCCGCAGCAAAGGCAAGCTCGTTCTGAATAAGGCGCTTGCGGGCGGTTACACATACCATACAGTACCCGATAATTTCACCTTTAATGTGGAGCTTACCCCGCCGAGCGGAATAAGCAGTCTGGATAGCTATGGAATAACAGGGGCAGTTATTGGTACTATCAGCGGCAATAAGTATAGTTTTAACGTAAGTGTGCCGAAAACAGGAAATGTCGAGATCAATAACATCCCCTACGGCACAAAATACACTGTTTCGGAAACAAATGGTGCAAATTACACCTCAAGCGGCAGTGTGACAAATCATACACTTGATTCAGCATCGAAATCTGTGACTATTACCAACACATACACGTACCCCGAAGGTACGTTGACTCTAAAAAAAGAATTGGTGAAAACAGGATATATGGGTACAGAGGTAAACGATACTACTCCGTTTACATTCCATGTTACTCTTAGCAATACTGATCCGGGTGTTGATCTGAGTACGTATGGAATTGGATATAATAATAGTTCAAGGGTAACCATTGTAAGCAGTTCTGCAAATCAGTATGTTTGTGATGTTGAAGTTAAATCGGGAGATGTTGATCTTGTAAAGATAACAAAAATCCCTTACGGTACAACCTACACTGTTACTGAAACTACCGTTAAACAAGATTGGTCAAAAAGCGGTGAAGTGACAACGTCTGCAACTATTGACTCCTCAAATTCAAAAGGAACGGTTACGATAACGAACACATATGACCCGTATACTATTGACCTTTTACTGCAAAAGAGATTAGAGGGTGGAAGTTCTATTCCGTCAGGTACGGACAATGATACTTTGTTTGTGTTTAATGTCCACTTGGAGGGGCTTGGCAATATAACATCCATTGCGTATGAAGGTCATGACAGCGGCACAGCGACAGTGACAGACGGTGAAGCAGATTTTACTGTTAATGTATCTGCAAGTCAAGCTGTTACAATTAAAAATGTACCTAAGACTGCATACTATAAGATAACAGAAAATATTACACGTAATAATCTGACTGTTATAGGCGAAAACAGTGGAAATGTAAAGCTGGATTTGACAAACAATACTGTTGTTATAACAAATACATACAGTACTCCTCCGTCAGAAAATAGCGTTACGCTTACAAAAACTGATTCTCAAACAGGTAGCAAAATATCTTCAGGTGCAGCAAGTTTTACACTGTATGAATTTGGTACACTTCCGAGCGATTTTTTTGAAAGCGAAGTTACTAAATCTCAGCTTAGTGCGGCAGGAACAATAATTGAGAGTGGATTGAAGCTCGATTCCTCAGGTCAGATAACAGTAAGCGGAAACGATACGATTAAAATTGGCAAATGGTATATGTTCTTTGAAGACAGTGCCCCAAGTGGTTATATCATTAATAACTATTTAAATATTAATAAGTTTGTGCAGGTTACAGACTTGGTTAGAAATGCCAATTTAACCTACACCAACGACCGTCATACAACTGAAACAGACGTGGAGAAGGTCGATAAGGACAACGTGGGTACAAAACTTTCCGGCGCAGAGTTTGAGCTGTACTACAAGGAAAACACCGATCCCCCGACCTACAGCATTAATGACCCTGTTATTGCGCCGATGCTGGCAGCAACATCAAATCTCGTTGATACCAATAAACCTTCTGTACCGTCTGTACAGAAGGATGGAACAGAAACGGTAACAATGTACAACTACGATTCTGAAACTCCCCCGAGTTCCTCAAATGAAAACTGGATACTCCCCAGAACGGACAACGACTATATCTACTTCCGTGATTTTGAGCCGGGGACAGGTGAGTGGGATCCGGGATTTGGTGACAGTTCAGATAAAAACGGTCACGCATGGCTGAAAACATGGCCCGGAACAAATGAACACGGTCAGTCTAAGGAGATCTGCTATGATCAGCAGAATCATAATTACTGGTTTGCGGCTCAGTTCAGTGCAAGCGGAAAGTCAACTGTTGAATATGCTGTATGGGAGCGTTTCCTCGACCAGTATAACGGCTTAGATACTGTCGTATGGAAGATACAGCCCCCGGACGGATATACAGATGTACGATTCCTGCTGTACGATGGCAGCAACTGTATCAGAACTACCACAAAGTTTACTTATCAGCTCGGCAAGGTCTATACAAAGACAAGCTGGGGCGGTCAGTACGCTAATCAGAACGGCAATAATTGTTATTTCAATGTTCCCGTTGACGGCGGCGTTAACCTTTCGTCTTACTATGGCAGTGTAGCGCAGGCTGACGGCGGAACAGATATGCGTAATCAGTATACGAACTCCGCAGGTCTGAAACAAGCCGACCGCTATATTGACACACCGCAGAAGATAGTTTTCCACTGCAACAGTAAGATCGTATGGCATAACATCCACATCGAGTTTTTCTCAGACGAATCGGGAAGCATCCCCATCGGACAGAAAGCCCCCGGTTATATGATGGAGCCTTATGCTCACGCAGACAAGAACACCTACAGAATAAACGGTTATCTGACATATGAGCTTACTATTCCTGAGGGCGCTAAGTCTTTCCGTATTAACAACGGCAACGGCGAATCAAGCGGAACATACGGATACAACTTCAGAACAGCAGTAACAAAGCTGTATAACGACACCACCAACAATCCGTTGATAGAAGGTAAAAACGCAGCGTTATACAAGAACTATCATAACTACTTCATGCTGAAGAACGGTTCTGAAAGCAATGTGACTAACGGATGCTCACTTGAGCTTACAAACTGGCCGAATTCCTTCATCAGGTACGTAGGCGATAACCCTGACGAGAGCTACAAAAACACCGAAGAGATCGAAAGCGATTATGACTATGTATACTTTGCTGCGCCGAGCGACTGGAACGGTCATGTATACGCTTACTTCTACGGCGGCGGCGATCTCCGCAAGGATAACTGGCAGAGAGCCTGCTATTCCATATGGCCGGGTCTTGCTCCTGTCGGCGCACAGTATAATGACGGTACACAGTATAATTCTGATATATACACGTATTCTCATAGCGGAAGTCTTAACAACAGCACTGACAATGGTAACGCTTCCAACCCGGATACGACTTTCAAGTTTACAAAGAACGATACAAAATACACAGTATATAAGTTACGAGTGCCTCTTGGTGACCGCATAAACTATGATCACGTTATATTCAATGACGGTCTCAGCCTTTCAAACGGCGGACACGAAACAAAGGTTATACAGTATGCTCCGGGTAATATTTACTTTGCCGACCGGAGTACTGTAGGTCACTTCAAGAATAATCCTACAACTACCTACACGGGCAGAGGAGATTATCTCTATGTTAGGACAACAGGCGCTGATACTGCCAACTACGACGATCTCCATGTAACATTCTATTATTCTAATAATGCGCAGATGTTACAGGGCGGCGACGGATATGTTATGAAGTATTCGGGCACAAATGGTGGATACACCTACTACAAGATACCGATACCCGCCGGCGCGGCTAAGTTCAAGGTCAACAACGGTTATGATCAGAACATGAATATTATAAGTCAGACTTCTGAGATGGGCGAGATCTTTGAGTTGAACGCAAGCGGAAATGAAAATATTTCCCAGACCTTTACAAAGCGCCATATGGTCTACACCCTAAGCGGCAGTACTTTGACAAAGGCATACCCTCAGTTCAACGAGTCAGGTACGACACAGACAAATACATCCACTGATCCGTACCCCTCGCCGAGAGGTGACTATATCTACATCAGCGGACTCAGCGAAAAGCCGACAGTCAAATTCTATGACAGTTCGGATGCAGAGATCACTACTGCTTCGGATATAAAGGTAAATAAACATCAGACTTCTGATTCTCAGTGGTACAGCGTAGGTATTCCGCTGAATGCGAAAACATTTTCGATAAATGCCGAAACAACTAAGTACCCGGTATATGATAAAGTCAGCGCGATCACAGGCGAGGGACAGACAACAGGCGGTATGTATTATAGCGCAAGCGGTACAGCTTTGACACTCACATGGCCTGAGTTTGTAGAAACGCCGGGCGCAGGATATGCGGCATATTCGGACGATAATAGTTACACAACAGGTCTGCGCGGTGACGCACTGTATCTTGTAAGCGATGATCTTGACACATGGGGCGGCATGACCGTAACGTTCTATAAAGCAGACGGCACACCCATATCCAACGGCACAACAACGGACATACATCCGAATTATATCGGTCATCTTGCAGCTGCTTCTGATTCTGCGTCAGCTGTACCGGGAGAAACAACGGCTGTGACGAACGCTGTGGGCTGCTGGTTCAAGGTCAACATCCCCGAAGGCGCGGCAACATTTGTTGCGAAGAATGGCGGCGTAACAAGTGCCGAAGGCAAGATATACAGACTGCGCGGAACAACATCCCCGTACCGAAATGATTATACTCTCGGCAATATGCAGTACCGTATAAGTAACACCGGGGCACTTACACTGTTCTATCCGCTGTTCACGGAGAACCCCGCATACTCAATGCCGGGACATGACGATATAACTTCCACAAGCGGTATTACCCTTATCGAGGAAAATCAAACGCTTATGAATGAGGCGGCTCAAGTGCCCGGTTCTGCAAGCAGTACAGACGACAGCCCGATATTGTATCCGACAAGCTCTGACACTGTTACTTATCAGTGGACTGAGGGAACAGAGGATACTAATATATATTTTGAAAAGCCAAGCACATGGAGCGGTACGCCAAAAATATATTTGTATAATTCTTCTAATAGTAAGACCAGTTGGGACGCTTCTCCTGAGATGACATATGTTTCCGGAAATGTTTATAAATATGATGTAGGCAGTGATAATTGGAAATATGTTGTTTTTAGAGTTAATGATACTGATCGATACCCTGCAAATGGTATCAATTGGGATATTTCTGCTTTTAACTATGGTAAAGGAAAAATCTTTAGATCCACTACTACGAGTGGAAATGATACTACTCATGTATATTTTCAGCGTCCTGAATGGAAAGATAATAGTAACAATTATTACTGGGGAGAAAATTATGCGTATTTTTGGAAAGGTAGTACCAATAGTGGTTGGGACAGTGCCACAAAATCTGAAGTATTTGGCACTGTAACTGCAAACAACACTACATATTCTAATGTTTGGCAACACGATATACCCACTAATTTTACCCCAGATAATTTAGTGTTTTATAATCAGAAGACCAACGCAACATATTATGTCAAAACAAGTGATTTAACTTACAAAGCAGGTTATTTATATAAACTGTCTGCAAACCCCAGTGGTTCAATCAGCACTAGCTCTGATAGTCGAACAGCAATTACAGCAGTGGAAGTAGGTCAGGTGCAAACCGGCACAACCTCATGGTCAATCGAAGATTATTCAGGTGCTGGTTCTACTGCCACTTACACCTCCCAATACCAACCCGAAGACCGCTACGGCTATATCAATGATGTTGCTTCACTTTCCGACTATACCACTGACCTTGCGGGAACAAACATGACAACGAACAACTTTATAAAGATCGTTGACGAGTATGATAACAGTGGTACACCAAGTCATTATCTTGCAGACCCGTACATTATCTTCTACAGTGATACAGCAGGAACAACAAGGATTGATACGGTAGACAGTACTGTTTCAGGCTCTTCCTTGAACAGCAAGGGTATCAGCGTAAAGAGTGCAAAGCTTAGCAATACAGGGGCACAGCCGGGTTCAGGTCTGACAAGCGACCCGTATATCATCCGTCTGCCCAAAGCGGCTAAGTCAGTAAAACTGTTTGACGGTACAACCCAGATCGGCGGTCTTATCACGCTTGATAATGATGGCGGCTCGACACTTACGGTTACCAAGCCCGAAAGTGTATATGTGCTTACCAAAATTGCCCAGAGCAAGGATGGCGGAGCTTCACTCACATCTGATGCACGTAAAACGGATAGTGACTATATCTATTACAAAGGCGATGAATTTGGAAGTAACATACACGCATACTTCTACGGCGATACAAACGGAGAATTTTCCGCATGGCCCGGCACTGAACCGGCATTCAGCTACAAGGATAACAGCGATAATACTGTTTATGCTTTCCAGATACCGTCTATCAATAATGTAAGCAGTAATTATTATCCTTATGTTATCTTTAATGACGGAGCAGCATATTTATCATCTACAAAGATGTCAACAGCTCAGAATGCAACAGGCGGTGTTGTGTATTCCAAGGACTCAGGAAATGTGCAGTACGGAACAACTCCGGATACACAGGCTTACGTACTGACTTCAACAACTAAAACCTCTGCCCAGACCGCAAACTACAGCATGACAGGCACAAACGGACAGTATGTATTCTTCATAAACAACGGTACGAAGAATCTTATATCACATTCAAGTCTCTCCGACGATCGCTATGTACTTGACGATGTGCATATCATATTCTATACTGACGCGCAGGGTGTCAATGCTATAGGTTCGGGTCAGGGCGAGCATGAGTACAAGCTTGATAAACTCAGCGACGAAACGGAAACCTACAGAATACAGATACCCGCAGGCGCAAAGTACTTCCGTATTACCAACGGACAGGGCAAGGGAGGAGTTAGCGGATATAATAATTACCGTAAGTCTGAGGTAAAAGAGCTTACTCCGAACGGTATTTATCAGTTCGTTGCAAGCGCGGCATCGAGTGAAGGCTATATCAACGGCACTGTTCCCACAAGCCTTGCGGAGATCAGTACTCCTGAGTATCTGCTTGAACTTACGAACGAGCGTAATATTGTTGACGATATCGAAGAGCCACCCGTGACCGAAAAGTATGACGTACTTCTTGCAAGAATAGTTACAGGCGCAGACGGCAAGACTGATAAGATCACATGGCTCAAGCCTGCTCAGGGTCACGAAAACGAGATACCTCAGCAGACAGTCGATTCCGAATACCTGAACAATACTATTGCTGATCTTAATGTTTCGGGCAGAAAGGTCATAACCGTCAAGACAGGTGACTACTACTGGAAAGAAATCACCGCGCCGACAGGCTATGAAATAAGCACTGAAACGCAGGAGTTTGTCATAAGTGAGAACACTGTAAGCCCGAGCGTTACTCAGTTCGGCGATGAAAAGTCCAAAGGAGCAGTACAGCTGACAAAGATAGCCGGGCAGGCAACAGCGGCAAACGGCGGCACAGCTCTGGGCGAAAACCTCGGCGCAGGCTACGGCTTCCTGCTGTATCAGGTGGGCAGTGACGGCAGCGGCACACTTGTTTCGGGCGTAGCAAAGAAAGCAAACAAGTCCGAGTACTACTATGTCGGCACGAACGCCGCGGCACAGACATCAATGGCATCTGCAACAGACACAAGCAATAACCATATCTGGGAAGTAAGCGGCAGCAGCCTTGTTATCTATAATAAGGCCGGTTCTGACGAAAATGCTTCGAATGGCGAAAAGACTACTGTTACGTCTGCAAACGGTACTGCTATCATAGATTATAAATATGTAAAGCCGTTATTGACAGATAACAATGGTATTATCTATATAGAAAATCTTCCGGTTGGCAGCTATTATCTTGAAGAAGTTATTACTCCGGATCAATCATATTCTAATAATATGATCCACGGATGGTTGTATAATGCAAGCACCCAAACGTACTCTTATGATGATAGGATGCACAATGAAAAAGATTATTCCTATATAAAGAACCGTGTGGATTTTGTAGTAGCTGCAAATAATACAGATGGTTCTGTTCTTGAGCTTACCTGTAAGGATCAAAAGACTCCTGCTTATATCAGATTGTTTGAGCATATCAACGAATACAGACCGAATGAATGGGGTGATCCGACATTCATTTTTAAGATCAAGCAGACACATACTTACAGCGATAGCAATAATGATCCGAGAAATGCAATTTATACACCTATTGATGATGGTAAAGAATATATTGTTGCTCTTACAGTTGATGATCATGGAAAGATGAGCGTTGACACGTTTACCCAACAAAATGAGAACACAAACTATAAAAATTGGTTCTTGGAAACAACTGCTAAAAATTATTCTTATCCTCGTTGTACTATCGTAGGCAATACGGATGATAGTAAGTATGCAAATGAGCGTATGTTTGGTCTTAATTCCGAGGGTATGCTTGAAGTTGAACCCGGAAAATATACTATAAGCAGGCTAAATACTTCAAGGTATGAGTTTGTAACTAACTACTATAGGTATTGGACATCGCAGGACAATATTTGTGCACAGCCGACTTACGATAGCAATACTCAGCAGTACAAAATTGGTGGTTCGAATTATTATTTATGGTATAATGGTACATCTCCCGGATATGATTATAACCCATCTAAAAACGGTGCGTATGACTGGACAGAAGGCGAAACAATGACACTGAAGTTGGAACCGTATAGATTTGCCGACATCCACTACTATGACAAGGTAGCCTACTATGATAAGTACAGTCATAACGATACCGAGGTCAATAATTTCTATACCGTTAATGAAACAGGCGGCGGAATAAATGCTGTCAAAGGCATCAGAGTAGAGTACAGAGGCAGAGTACCTGTTCCAACAAGCGGAAATGCTGTCATAACTGTCAACACAGCCGAAAACAAGAACCGCCTGTGGAACAGCCTCAGCGAAGGTAATCTTGACGCATACTTTATCAATGCTGACGGTACAGAACGCGCAATGACACAGACAGAAAAGCAGAACCTTGTAATAAGCTATAACGGAACGGATGAGACTTTCAGAGGTAAGTTCTCGTTTAATAGCGCAAATAGTACTATTACTATCAGCGACCCGCAGGATTATTGTGACCATGTATACACGCTGACAGCAGCGTATAACGGATACGATAATCTTCTGACGAGTACAACGTTCGATATCGCTTTCGCAAGTAATAAAACAACCCCCTGAGCTCTGATATTTTCAGAGTGAAAAACAGAACCGCTTCACAAAAAAGTAATGTGAAGCGGTTCCGTTTGATTGTGATCATTAATTTTTATCTTCCGGGTCCATAATGCCGTGTATTTTGTTGAAAATGGCCTTTCGTGTTTTTTTAGCCCACACATATTCCTGCAAATAGCTATCGGGATCGGGACAGATGAGCTCCGGCCCTTTAAGATATGTATAATAATCACATTTGATGAGCTTGTGATTTATGCGGCACTTGCCGTGTCCCCGTACAAACAACTCAGGTACGTTTGCCTGTTCAAGAGAACGTGTAAGCTCTCTTGCTGCCTTTCGGTAAAGCTGACTTACGTTATCATCATAAACTCTTTCTTCCCACAGCATTTCTCCTGCTTCTTTTGCGCTTACTGTCTCACCGCACCTGTCAATACATAACGCAAGCAGTTCTTTTGCTTTGCTGTTCCTGAATTCAATGACTTTGTTGTCCACATACACATCAAATAACCCGAATGTCCTTGCAGTCATTCGTATATGTGTGTCATCTCCGAAGCTTATCATGTTATGATAAAATAATATCTGCCTTGCGGGTGGTATAAGCCTTAATATAAATTTATTGTCTTTTTTGAACTCAAACGTAAAGCATAGCTTTTTCTTTCCCGAAAAGAAAAGCTTGTTGAAAACCTTTCTGTTATCCCCGTCCCAGGATATTTCGGCAGATAATAATATTATGCTGCAATACGAAATGCGTCTGAAATTCACATCAGAAACCGAAAAAAATAAGATATTTTTTTCGGGAATAACCCCGAGATCAGAACTGAAAAATTCAAGTTCGCTTTTAGCTGTATATATTACTCCTACTTTCACATCTTTCACCTTCTTTGTGAACTTATAGCTACATTATAATACATGAAGCAAAATTTGTCAACCCATAAAAATAATAAAATTTCCGACGGGGGAAAATTTTTTACTTATTCATCGCTGATTTACAGACTTATAATAATTCCGCCTATTTAGCCGAAATTTTCTTTATTTTACCTTTAAGTTTGTTGTATTATATTATTGTAATTTTGAGTAAAATCAATTATACTTTATAGTAGAATGTAAATTGGATTTACTGTATCTATTTTACAGACAGTACCGCTCAGTCGGGCATTTTAAGGTGGGAAGACAATGGCGAATAAGAAATATTACAGTATCAAAAAAAGCTCATACAGGTCAAAATATCCCATCAGATCTTATGGCGGATATGGCAATTACGGCAGAAAACGTATAAGCCCGTGGAAGATCATTCTGATGATTTTTGCAATACTGGCAGTACTGGCGGCAGCGGCGGCGCTGTGTATACATTTCGGTGTGTTCGGTAAAAAGGAAGATGACAAAAAAACACAGCAGATCTCTTCCTCTGCGTCACAGCCTTCGGGACAGAACAGTACAGAACCGTCGGCAGAACCTCAAAAGGAACCCGAAACCAAATGGGTCGAAAATGTTTTTCTTTACGGCAATACGGGCTTTGAGATCTTTAATGAAAACAAAACAGCCGAAAAAGAGTATGCTGCTGCCGTTTCGTTGGTAAAAGCTTCTCTTGGAGATGATGTCAGCGTTTACTGTATGATTGCGCCCACACATTCTCTCATTGCTCTGCCCGAAAAATACAGAGGCGGCGCTGACGAGAAAAAGAGTATCTCAGATGTTTACTCCGCGCTTGATAAAAGGATCATAACCGTAAGTGTTGAGGACACGATGACGAAACATAAGGATGAATATATTTATTTCAGAACGGACAATAACTGGACTGCTCAGGGCGCCTATTATGCCTATGAGGATTTCTGTACTGCAGCGCAGACTGATCCGGTAAAGCTTGATACACTTGCTTCGGGTAAGATAGATGGCTTCAAAGGCTCTCTTCATGCGGCGACTATTACAGACGAACAACCTGACGGCTGTCCCGAGCTTGACCGGAATCCTGATACTGTGACATACTATAAAACAGACGGATACTGCAAGCTTCTGGAAAATGGCAGGGATGAGGAAAGGGAAGTCCCCATGATAGCCGAATTTGCAGCAGGTTCTAACGCATACAGCGCCTTTATCTGGGGCAATAATCCGTATATGCATATAGAAACATCGCTTCAGACAGGAAGGAAGCTTTGTATAATAAAGGATTCCTTTGGGTGTGCTTTTGCGCCGTTCACGGCGGCGAATTTTGACGAGGTGATGATAGTCGATCCGTCATATTATGACGGCAATGTGCTGGACTATATCAAAGAAAATAAATATACCGATGTTCTTGTTCTTAATTCATCATATACTGCCAATAACAGTCAGAGAGTTGATGAGTTGAAAACCATATTATAATAGTCATCCGTAGAATGATCTGTTTTAGAACAGAACAAATTTATTTTTGAATTTTACAGGCTGTTAATTCTATAAGCTTGTTGGAGGGAGGGTGTGCCGATGTTGGGCAAAACAGTAACAATAGAGATATTCGGCACATTGACCGATAAGCATCTCTACACAGGTCAGATAGTAGGCGGTACTGATCTCAGACAGGTATACGTCATAACCGATATGGAGCTTCACGGTGAGATAGAGTGTATCATAATAGCCGCTGCAATAGGCGATGTCAGTTCACGTACACGTCTTGTTGCCGCGCTCCCTGATGAAGTATTCTATGAACCTGAGATACGCCGCAGACTCAGCCGGACATCTCTCGTATTCAAAAAGATCAACTGCATATATGAAAAGTCCTGCGGCGCAGTCATATACCGTTATAATGAAAGAAAAGAATTGAAGATACTTCTTGTAAAAAATCATAACGGAAAATGCTGGACCTTCCCCAAGGGGCATATAGAGGGAGATGAGCGGGAGGAAGAAACTGCTCTCAGGGAAATAAAAGAGGAAACAGGACTGAATGTTTCCATAGTCCCCGGGTTCAGAAGGATAAGTACATACCGCCCATATGGGAAAATAAGAAAAACAGCTGTCTTCTTTCTTGCAAAGGCGGAAAAAAGTATTGTAAGTATGCAGCAAAGCGAGATAGATTATTATCTTTGGGTAAGCATAGATGAAGCACTAAAAATGTGCCGTCATGAAAACGATATAAAGACACTTAAAGATGTCAGAAAAATAATTTCAGAATAGGAGATAAGTATGACAATTTTAGTTACAGGCGGAGCAGGTTATATAGGAAGTCATACCTGTGTAGAGCTTCTTGAAAACGGATATGATGTTATAGTTGTTGATAATTATTTTAACAGCACTCCCGCAGTTCTTGACCGGGTGGAAAAAATAACAGGCAAAAAGCTGAAAAGATATGATTGTGATATCCGTGATAAAGCAGGTCTTGAAAAGGTATTCTCGGAAAACAGGGTGGATGCTGTTATTCATTTTGCCGGTCTGAAGGCTGTGGGAGAGTCAACAAAAAAGCCTCTGCTTTATTTTGAGAATAACATATCAGGATCTGTAACATTATTTGAGGTAATGGGGGAGTACAGCTGTAAGAAAATAGTGTTCAGCTCTTCAGCTACCGTATACGGCAACAATCCTATTCCTTACAGGGAAGATATGATAACAGGCGATGTCAGCAGCCCTTACGGCAGGACAAAGCATTTCATAGAGCAGATACTGGGAGATGTATATACTTCCGATAATGAGTGGAGTATTGCGCTTCTGAGATATTTTAACCCTATCGGCGCACACGAAAGCGGACTTATCGGTGAAGACCCCAACGGTATACCGAACAACCTCATGCCTTATATTTCAAGAGTAGCTATAGGAAAGCTTGAAAAGCTTACCGTATTCGGCGGAGATTATGACACAAAGGACGGAACCTGCATAAGGGATTATATTCATGTGGTCGACCTTGCAAAGGCTCATCTTTGCGCGGTAGATAAGATTTTGGGTACAACAGGCATAGAAGCTTATAATATCGGCAACGGCAAGGGCTACAGCGTACTTGATATTATAGGCGCATTTGAAAAAGCAAGCGGAGTCAGACTGAATTATGTTATAGGCGCAAGAAGAGAGGGCGATCTGCCGGAATTCTATGCAGATGCGTCCAAAGCCAATAAGGAATTAGGCTGGACTGCAAAGTATGATATTGATAAAATGTGTCTTGATACATGGAATTTCCAGTTGAAAAATCCGGACGGTATAAAGGCATAAAAACTGTAATTTATTCAAAGTATGAGAAAAATAAATATCAAACGGCAGTTTTCACTGCCTTCTGCCACCGGGTAGAGAGTGCAAAAAGCATTCGTTTACACATCGTCAGGTCTTAGAAGATGTGTATTACGAATGCTTTTTATAGTTAAAAAACAAATCGGAGGTCAAAAATGAAGCTGATAAGATCAATTATGAATTATTTTACAAGAACAGAAATATTTCTGTGGTCATTTTCCGTTGTGCTGATAGTTATATCATTCTGTATATTTGACAGGAATAATTATCTTACACTTACCGCCTCACTTATAGGAGTGACATCACTTATTTTCTGTGCAAAAGGAAATCCTGTCGGGCAGATACTTATGGTTTTATTCAGTATCATATACGGTGTAATATCGTTCGGGTTTAAATACTACGGTGAAATGCTGACATATATTGGCATGACACTGCCTATGTCTGTATTTGCGCTTATATCATGGCTTAAAAATCCGTATAACGGCAAACGTTCACAGGTTAGTATAAACAACGGATTAAAAGCCGGTGAAAAAATTCTCGCGGCAGTTCTGACTGCTGCTGTAACAGTTATATTCTATTATGTTTTAGGATACTTTAATACTGCCAATATAATTCCAAGCACATTTTCGGTTTCTACAAGCTTTCTTGCAGTATGGCTTACATATAAGAGGAGTCCCTGTTTTGCTCTTGCATATGCCTGTAACGACGTGGTTCTGGTCATACTCTGGATACTTGCAAGCGTTACCGATATAAGATATCTTTCTGTCGTAGTGTGCTTTTGCGCCTTTCTGATAAATGATATTTACGGCTTTATAAACTGGAAGAGAATGCAGAAAAGTCAGCAGGGCTGATACAAAAAAACGAACCCCCGCTTTATTTCGGGGGTTCAATTACTTACAGTCTTGTTCTGACATTATTACTGACGCCTGATCTTTCTTTAGGCTTATCGGAGGAGGCTTTTTTCTTTTGCGGGAACATAGCCTTTACTCTGTCGAACATACCCATAACCGCTCTTTCGGAGGATGAGAAGGCGCTTTCTTTCTGAGTATTTTCCGTATCATCTTCGGGAATTTTTTCATCTGATCTTACTGTATCTGTGTCAGCAGCGGCGTTTTGCTGATGTTCATTATTCAGTGCGGATGCTTCTCGGATTTCGTCAGTATTTTCGTTTTCAATAATTTCCTCAGACGGCTGAGTATTTTCAATCAGTCCGGGAACGGCAAAAGATAATGAATCGTCGTCAGCAGCTTCTTCATGTATGCTTTCTGATACGGGTATATCGTTTCCGTCGGGGATTGAGGGGATAAGCAGCTCGCCGTCATTACTGTCGGGAGAGGCCGATGTATGCTCTGTATCGTCCGTCTGTTTAACTGTGTCCGGCTGTATTTTTTCCGGCTGTATTATCTGTATTGAACGGATAAAACTTGCCACCGCATTGTATATCCTCATCGGGATTCCCTTATCCCAAGCCTTCTGATAGAGCATATCCAGGCTAACAAATACAGCACAGCCCGTTGTTACCTGAAACGGATAGACAGCTATGTCAGTCTCGGGCAGAATAAAGGGAAGAATGGCAAGTGCCGCAGCAGGGGGAAATGGCTTTTTGAACAGGATCAGGAAAAATATTGATACTGCCGCAGCGACCGCAGCTGCCGGAATAATATTGACTCTGAAAAGGTCGATCAGTACGGCACGTGTCGCAGTTCCTGCAAAAGCACAAAGTATAGTACAGAGGAAAAAACGGAAGGGATCTTTTTTTACAGGGCTGTTTCTTTCGGCTGCTTCGGCGAAAAATACTGCAAGCGGAGGGGCAATAATAAATATCATTCCGCTGCAAACGGCCGCCGCAGCAACAGCCGTGAAGATCGTGATAAGCCAGATACGTCGTATAAGATCAGCTTTTGTATCGGGCTTTTCATCTGATAATTCTGTTTTGGGAAGGACTCCTGTTTTTTGCAGGATTAATCTTATGACTATAACGCAGGCGGTCAGCAGCATTACCGAAAAAGGATAGACCATGCTTTGCACATTGGTCAGCAGCGGCAGAACTGCCGCCGATATCATGGGAAGCATGGTCGATCTTGCGTATGACAAAGCTATAATACATACCGCAAAGGCTATTACTATTTTAACAAAAAGCGGTACAGTGAGATATACAGACATAGCGTATCCCATCCATGACGATAGAGTCATAAGTATAAACATACCCGTTCTGTTAACCTTCCAGGGCATTTTATCGGCAATAAAAGCGCCGACTGCAAGCGCGGCTATCTCGGGAAAAATAATCTCCTGTTCGTTGAATATTACGGCAGCGGACACCATTGCCGTTACCAGAACAACGGATAAGATATATCGTATTACAAGGCTCACTTGTCTGTTCAAGATTTTTTCTCCTTATTCACATTCTGCGATAACTTCAACCTCGCAGAGAACGTTTTTCGGAAGTGTTTTTACTGCTACGCATGAACGTGCGGGCTTGCTTGTAAAGTATTTGCCATAGACAGCATTGAAAGCAGCAAAGTCGTTCATATCTGCAAGGAAGCATACAGTCTTAACTGCCTTGTCAAATGAAGAACCTGATGCCTTCAGCAGTTCTCCTAAGTTTTTCATTACCTGTTCTGTCTGACCCTCGATAGTATCAGCTTCAACATTGCCTGTAGCAGGGTTAATTGCAATCTGACCTGAGGTGAATACCAGGTTTCCCGTTTTAACAGCCTGTGAATACGGACCTATAGCATCGGGCGCGTTTTTTGTGTAGATTTTTTCTGACATAAGTATCGTCCTTTCATTTTTATTCTGCATCAGCAGGGGGATAAAGACCCACGCTGAATGTAAGAAGCTCATTCTTTTTAAAAGTATAATATTTATCACTGTAGCCGAGAGAGAGAAGGATAGTCATTATCTGTTCATCGGCTTTTAAATAGTCTTCGGGATCCTCAAAGCGGAATTCGAGAAGATTTTTCCCACTGTTGAACTGTTCAAGAGCGCAGGCATGAAATCCCATTTCATCTCCGCTTTTAATATAATATCCCTTTTTGGTATAATAGTTATCTCCTTTTGGAGCGGTTCTGTTATTTGTATCCGCACTTTCGGGAGTATGTTCGTCAAACTGCTCCATTTCTTCTTTTGCTATGCAAAAGAAGTCATGATGTATATACGGCTGTCCGTTCCTGTCGGAATCGTCGTAATCATCCCATGTTACGTCTATATAGTTTTCAGCGCTTTCAAGGGAATCTATCCTGTTCCACATATGTTCTCTTGAATAGATCTCTGATGAGACATATCCCATTTTTTTCAGTATATACGAAAAAGCGTAGGAATATCCCTGACATACGGCCCGGTGTTCTACAAGAGCGCCGTACAGATTGCGGGTGTTGCCGTTGTCATTATCATCTTTGATAAATTTAATTCTGCGGATCAGCTCATCGTGTACTCCTATGATATCATCCCATGTACTGCCGCTGCGCTCTTTCCTTACGGTATTGATTATATCCTGAGCCTCAGCATCAATAGCGGCAGCCATTTTTTTGTTATTTTTTGCGCCATCTATATATGTGAAGCCGTATACCTTATATGGAGTATTTTTATAAGATGTAACGGTGAAGCTTTTTACCCAGAAATGATCGGGGCAGATATCCTTCCATTCAAAATCGGGAGCATTCTTTATAGCTACCTTTGGCTGCAGCTCATAGAAATAGGCTTCAAGGGCAAGCATAGACTCTTCATCATGTGAGCTGTCCCAATCAAGTTTAGGAATACCGTCAGGCAGTGAGGCACCGTTTTCTATCTTTGCGTCAGTCTGTTGTCTGTACAGCACAGCAGCACTGAGAACAGCAGCCGAAAAGATAACAGTCATAATGACAAGCCATACTATTCGCCGGCTGTTTTTACGTTCTTCCAACGGTGACCGCCTCCCCCTGTTGTATTGTTACGGTTTTACTGAACTATGCGATATCCGTTTTTTGCAAGTTCATCCTTTATTTTCTGTATATGCTCATGGTTTCTTGTTTCGAGTGAAAGACGGAGATAACAGGAGTTGATATCTGTATTAAGGTCTGCCCTGTCATGGCTTACTGCAACTACATTTGCGCCAAGCTTAGAGATGATCTTTGATACAGCGGACATTTCTCCGGGCTTATCTGTAAGAGCAACTGTAAATTCGGCAAGTCTGCCTGTTTTCTGAAGACCTCTGTCGATAACTCTTGAAAGTATGGTAACATCTATATTACCGCCGGAGAGAAGGCAGCAAACTTTTTTGCCCTTCAGGGGCAGCTTGTTAAAGAGGGCAGCGGCAACAGAAACTGCTCCTGCGCCTTCTGTGATAAGCTTTTGTTTTTCTATAAGGGAGAGTATTGCTGTAGCTGTTTCATCGTCGCTGACCGTAATTATCTCATCAACATATTTTCCGCAAAGATCAAATGTAAGTTCTCCCGGTGTTTTTACTGCGATACCGTCGGCAAAGGTATTCACTGTCGGAAGAGTTTCTATTTCGTTATGCGCCATAGAAAGGTACATGGAAGGCGCTCCTGCGCTTTGGACGCCATAGATCTTTACTTTTGGATTGAGGGATTTTATTGCATAGGCAACACCGCTGATAAGTCCGCCGCCGCCTATAGGTACGATGACAGCGTCAACATCAGGCAGCTGGTCAAGTATTTCAAGACCAATCGTACCCTGACCTGCGATTACCATTTCGTCATCAAACGGATGGATGAAGGTTGCTCCTGTTTCTTTTTGAAGTTCAACAGCCTTGTCGTGAGCGTCGTCATAGGTGCCCTCAACAAGTACAGCCTCTGCGCCATAGCTTTTGGTTGCTTCGACCTTGGAAATAGGTGCTGAATTAGGCATACATATCACAGCTTTTATACCGTAATGCTGTGCTGCAAGTGCCACACCCTGAGCGTGGTTGCCTGCGCTGCACGCAATAACGCCTTTTTCTCTTTCCTCAGGAGTGAGCTGAGATATTTTGTAGTATGCGCCTCTTGCTTTGAATGCGCCTGTGATCTGAAGATTCTCGGTTTTGAGATAAAGATCAAAATCATCCGACAGATTCACAGCCTTTATCATATCGGTAGGACGCACAATTTCTTTAAGGACATACGAAGCATGATAGATTTTGTCTAAAGTAAGCATTTTAACTACTCCTTATTTTTATAATACATTACTATAATAAAATACCCCTTTTTCCCCAAAAAGTCAACCCCACCGGCGAGCCGCCGGTCCCATAACGCGGGGGTCGCTCCGCTGCGCATACGCTCTGAACTCACCGCTGAACACTCACTCACTCGCCTATGGGGACAGCGTCCTCTGAGAGGCAATGCCGTCAATTTAAGGATATTATATAATTGACAAAGTTTCGCTCAAGCCTTTTCAAAGGCTTGCAGGGTCCAGGGGCGGCGCCCTTGTTCGCTGCGTTAGCAGCGAAACAAGTCTCCAAATCTTTCGTCAACGTCTTAGGTTGACATTGTTGCTTTTGAGAGGAAGCCTTTGGTTGGAGCGATGAGAAAATTGACTATTAGCGAAAAAAGTATGAGCCGCCATGCTAATAGCTGATTGGTTTGAACTGCAAAGCTTATTTTACTTTAACGTTGCTTACGGGGTTTGTTACGGGTTCGCCGTCTACAGCGGGATACCATTTATTCATCTCAAGGTATGTTTTCATACGATGATCATATACGGTTTTGCTTACGCTTTTGTTATTAATAGAGTAAACAGGAGCTTCTCCTGTTATTTTGGTATATGAGCCATCGGTATCGTATCCGTAGATAACGGTTTCAAACTGAATACCTTTTTTCTGCAAAACATTTATACCGTGTACCTGTACATAACCCTGGAATACTACAAAGGGTTTATCTTTGCATACACCGCATTCTGACACTTCATAGGTATCGTGAATGAGAACAGTTTTGCCGTTCATTACAGTATAGATCCTGTTATAAGTGCGTGTTTTATAAGCGGTATTGCAATTCTTTGAAGATGAAAGGAATAATTCGGGTATACCGTCGTTATCCATGTCATGGAGAAGATATTTTGTATGGGATTTATCAAATATCCTGTCGGAAGCTACGGTATCATTGATCAGAGTCTGATAAGCCTGTTTCCATTCGTCGGTAACTACCTGTATCTTACAGTTAGCCTCTTTACCGTTATATGTGCGTACAGTTACCCATGCAGTACCCGGCCCTACTGCTTTGAAGGAACCTGTCCAGTCAGTTTTTGTCATTTTTATAACTTTGCTGTTGCTTGTACGGAAAACACGGGTCGCACAAGCCTGACCTGAAGGAATACTTGCACTGAGAGATGCTGTATCGCCGACGGTCATAGTCAGAGTTTTTTTGCTTATGTTTACGGATGTAGGAGCTTTTTTTACTGTTACCTTGCAGCTTGCTTCTTTTCCGTTGAAGGTACGTACTGTTACCCAAGCAGTGCCTTCGGATACACCGGTAAAAGTTCCGATACCATTCGTCTGAGTCATTTTTACGATCTTGCTGTTGCTGGTACGGAATTGCTGCAAAGAAGAAGCCGTTCCGTCGGGCAGAGAGGAATAAACAGTATATGTTTCGCCGATTCCGAGTGAAAGGGCAGATTTGGAAATACTTACTTTTGAGGGAGCTTCTTTTACTGTTATTTTACAGTTTGCTTCCATACCGTTATACAGGCGTACTGTTACCCATGCTGTGCCGGGTTTTACCGCAACAACAGAACCTGTCCAGTTAGTTTTGGTCATTTTTATAATGCTGCTGTTGCTTGTACGGAAAGTACGTACAGCCGCCGCGCAGTCGTCGGGAATAACGGCACTGAGGGTATATGTTTCACCTACTCCCAGTGTAAGCGGGTTTTTGGACATAGAAACTCTGGAAGGTTCATTTTTGACCGTTATTTTGCAGGATTTTTCTGTTCCGTCATTTGTTCTTGCGGTTATCCATGCTGTTCCGTTATCCACGGCAGTCACTTTTCCGTTTTTATCAACCTTCAGTATCTTCGGCGCAGAAGTACGCCAGGTAACAGGCTGATCCGCAGTCAGCTCAAAGCTTTCACCTTTGCCGAGAGACAGCTGTGTCTTATTCAGATTAACAGAAGAAGCCGCATTTACTGTCGTGCTTGTTTCGGTTATTGCAGGTACAGCGCATATAGCTGCTCCGCAAAAAATTACAGATGCAGCCGAGATGGCAGCTGCCGCCTTCATAAATTTCATTTACGTTCATCCTTTCCTTGATTCGTTTTCTTTTTTCCTTTTCAGAAGTCATACTTACCTCTGTATTTTACATTATACACCCTATTCTGTAAAATTTCAATTATGAGCCTGCTAAAACAACCGGCGAGCCGCCGGTTCCTAAACGCGGGCATCGCTCCGCTCTGAACTCGCCGCTCAGGCTTTAATGCCCGCGTATCAGGCTTTTTGGGCGTTTTTTTTATTGATAATATTTTTTCAATTATAATTTTACGCTAACGCTAAAACAACAGCGCTCGCTTGGGGTAGTTCTGTTTTAAATGCAGGGCTCCTCGCCCTCCACCTCGCAAGGGGCTCGAGCCCCTTGACCCGCAAAATTTTTTAATTCTGGCACTCGGCGGCAAGCTGACAATACATCGTCAAGATTGTAAATAATGTAGGAAAACGAATCAATATTCTACGAAAAAATAATAAATAAAAAACGTGACATTTGCAACGCACGTGACATTTGCAACATAATATACAAAAATAAAAGAAAATTTTGTGCAAAACTTGACAAAGATGTTTAAATTGTGTATAATTAAGTCAGAATCTTTGGAAAAACTGTGAGATACTCATACAGTCAATATATAGTTATACAGTTACCCGGGAATAGATAGATTTGAGTATTATTGATCGTTTTTTGACTGTTTCACTGCTTTTCTAAGTATGAGTTAATCTTTTTTCGAAAAAAGTTGTTTTTGGTTCGGTACAGAGGAGTTATTTCTTTTATTGCCATACTGAATGGATGGCGGTGTTTGCGGAGTTTTTGTATCGTATTATAAAAATTTATATAGCAGGGGGAGGTAAAGCGGATCACTGCGAAAGTTCGCACATACGTGCGTGAAAAATAATTTTTATATTTGAGAATGCTTATTATATGAATATGAGAGGAATGTGAATAGTTATGAAGAAAAATTTATTATCAGCAGCAATTATTGCTATTTGTTTATGCTGTATGGTTTGTATGAACTTAACCGGATGTTTGGCAAATGAGAAGACAGGAGCAACTGAATCAAAAGTGACTTTAACTACAGAGGAAACACATATAAAAAATGCAATCGGTGATTACAGGAGATCGTTAAAAAATCCCGATTCATTGAAATTAAGAGAGGATATAAGCTATGTCGAGTTTGAAAATGGAACAAAGTATGTTTTCTTTAAAGCTTCGGGTACGAACAGTTACGGTGCAAGTGTGACTTCTATGCCGATTTTAATTGACGGTGAATATTATAAGGATTATGAGGATATCAATGATCGTTTGGACGAGATAACAAATTCATCTTCAAGTGATTTGACAAGGGATGAACTGGAGGATTTGGTTATAGAAAAAATTGAATTAAGCTTTGTAAAAAATATAGTCAAGCATGTTCAGTCTGAGGATGATATGGTTGGAGAAACATATGGAACTATTAAAGGAGAAGACAGCGTATGTAAGAAAGTAGAAAAGATCAGCGGTGAAAAAATAGCGAGTGCTTTGGGCTGCGAGTGGTCAGAATACTGATTTTAAGCACAAGTGAATGTAAATAAACTGTAATAATAAAAAACAAGGAGTTATTAATTATGGAAAATGATTTTAGTACAGAAAGCAGTCAGGCGATCAGCGTAGGAAATACTACGTCTGCCCCTGTCAAAAAAAAGTTCAGCTTTGGTAATGTTGCGCTTTTACTGGCTATAGCTATTGTTATTATAATAGTAGGAGCTTTATTCGGACCGAAGCTGCTTGCAAAAACACAGATAGTCGGAACATGGAGCGATTATTCCTATGACTCGGATACAGGCGGAATTGAAACTAAGTTGAAATTCGATAATGACGGAAGCTTTACTTACTCAGTAAGCTCTACACGGTATTCTGCTTTGTCATTTACAGACAAAGGATCGTATTCTGTGGGACTGGACGGAAAACTTACGCTGAATGCAGACGGATATTCAAGTTCCTTCCATAATCTTACTTTGGAATATGATTCAAACAAAAAAGGTGTAGGCGGATATTGGTGTATTAACGGATCACAACTTTATTTAGGCAGTCTGTCGTTTGTTAAAAAGTAATACACCGAGGAGCAAAATACAAGGAGTGTTTATATAATGAAAAATAATGATATTAGTAAAAAAAGCAATCGTCCGATTTCCGGTGATAAAGAACATGTGATTAAAAGTGCAGAGTTTAAGAATTTTAGTTCATTTCATTGGGTTGTGTTTTTTGTTTCCGTGATCGTAATTATGATCTCTGCCGGCAACCTTAGCGGTCAACCCGTTGCCGCCGGAGCTTTGATTACAGCCATGATAGTTGGATTATTAGCATTAATATTTGCATTACAACAGTTAGGAATGGCAAAAAATGAATTAACATTGACTAATAAGCGGTTGACAGGTAAAATTGGCTTTTTATCGACCAAGTCGATGGATTCCCCACTTGATAAGATTCAGAATGTATCCATTTCACAGGGACTTTTAGGTAAAATTATAGGTTATTCAACCATATTCGTTAATAATTCATCCGGATCATTTGAATTTAAACAGGCGGTTAATGCAGAAGGATTTAGGAATTCTATTTTAAGCGAGATTGAGAAGTATAAAGAATCAGTTTACAAAAACAGAATGAATCAGGAGTTAAGTTCTTATAATAACAATGTTAAAAATGATGATCCTATGGATAAGCTAAAAAAATTGAAAGAGCTATATGCTTCGGGAATACTGACCGAAGCTGAATACAATCAAAAGCGTGCGGAATTGCTGAAAAAGATTTGAGGAGAGGTATGGTATTATGAATAATTTTCAAAATGGGAATCGAATACAAAAATTATCGCTATCATAGGTGCATTGCTTTTTAGCGGCGGGCTTCTGGTCATAGTTTGCGGAGTGTTTCGGGGCACAGTTTACGGATTGCTTGCTGATTGGCTTGTAGCCGGAGGCGGACTCTTTTGTTCAGGTTTTGGTTGTATTGTCATCGGCATTGCAATGTTAATCGAGAAAACTGCTAAGCCAAAGGTTTTTGAGGATATGGAGATTTATAACAGAAATCTTCCGATTATTGTCAAAAAACTTGAAAAGATCGAATCTGAAATAGAGGAGCTCAAAAATATGCAGAGTGGAAAATGATCGGATTGATTCAGAGCGGAACGTATTTGAGCGACACCTTATTTAAAAATTTTGGAAAGGAGAATTAATAAAACTCCCCCTTTGGGTATGGTTTTATTATATGTTAAAATCTATATGGAAACGAAAATTTGCCCGAACTGCGGTCAATTGGTCGAAAGAGACGATTATGTTTGTTACAAGTGCGGACATTTGTTTGATTACAGTAGCAGTATAGAATATAAAAATCAAGAAGTTAAAAATCAAAAGAATGCTGCGAAAAAATTGGCTGAAGAGAATAGAAAAGCCGCTCTTATGGCAAAGATCGCATTAAACGATTTATATGAATACATAGTGGTCAGTGTTCGAGATAATAGCAGCGGAGGAACTGATATAACGGAGATCGCAAAGGTGCTGGGAAAATATAGCCAAGAGGGATGGCGTCTTGTAAATACATTTACGAATGAGCTTGGAGTCAATTCTTCGTCTGTATCTTTTGGTGGAATTTCCGCCGGAACTAATGCAACGATAGATCAAACGATCATGATATTTGAAAGATGCATAAAAAGATACACCAGGGAATATAAACCTGCACCTGATGAAAGTAGCAGAGCAAATGGTGAAAATCAAGAACCGGATTCTGTGCCTCTTTTTCAACAGAAGGCTGAAAAAGAGAATAATAACCAATCAATCGAAAGTACTGCATACGAAGAAGTTTCGGCTGAAAACGATGCTGCGGAAAAGAAAAAATGTCCCGACTGCGGAGCACAAAACAGATTAAGAGCGATGAGATGTGCTAAGTGCGGGTACAGGTTCAGATAAGTTCAGCGTTTTTATAAACACAGTCAGTATAACTATCAAAGACAGCAATCAAAGTCATAAATACATTCCTTTAAATCTGCCCCCGAAACAGTTATGAATTGTTTCGGGGGCGGGTCTTTGTACCTATAAAATAAGATCGTGTCAATATTGACAACGTGTAAAAAAGGTATTATAATATAAACAGAAACAAGGCGGCTTACCGGTTGCGGTCAGTCTCCCGTTATCAGTTGATTTGAAGTAACCGATCTATTGGGAAGAGGCGGTTACTTCTTTTTCTGCTCGTTTATGTACTTGACGATATCAAGTATAAGACGGGCTAATGATATGATTAATGTCGCAATTGCTAAGAAATCTGCAA
>CACWRT010000016.1 GCA_902763365.1 uncultured Ruminococcus sp. | reverse complement strand
GTTTACGGCAACTCAAAAACTATCCTGACAAACGGAACGCTTGAACTTCAGGGCAATTTTTCACAGAACGGCGCAGATACAGCATTTGACGCAAAAGATGAACATAAGGTCATCTTCACCGGAAATAAGCCCCAGACGGTTACATTCAACTCTGCGGGAAGCAGCGGCTTTGCAAAACTTATTACAGCATATAATGCAAACCGGGCTGTTAATATAACAAAGGGCAGGATCCTCAGCGCACAGTCGGGATCGGTACTCAGTGATTTTGTACAGTACGGCAGTCTTGACCTGACAGACGGCGATCTTACGGTAACAGGCGATATGACAGAATACGGCAACGTTACCGTAGGCGGCAATCTGACAGTAGGCGGAAATTATACCCATTACAACAATTATCTGAAACTTGCAGGCGGCAAACTGGATATCGGCGGAGATTATGATATGCGCCGACCGCAGTATGATGCGGACGGTAAAATAACCTCATATACATCCACAGATGCGGCTGTTCAGATGCAGGATGAAAACGACTACATGAAGGTAGGCGGAGATTTTTATATTTATCCTGTTTACGGCAACTCAAAAACTATCCTGACAAACGGAATGCTTGAACTTCAGGGTAATTTCACACAGAGCGGCGCAGATACAGCATTTGACGCAAAAGACGAACATAAGGTCATCTTCACCGGCAGCAAGACCCAGACGGTCACATTCAACTCTGCGGGAAACAGCGGCTTTGCGAAGCTTTTAGCAGGTGATGAGGCTAACCCCGATGTAGTAATAACAAAGGGCCGTATACTTACTGTATCACCCGGTTCTGTTTTAAAGAGCTTTGTTCAATACGGTAAACTTGATTTAACGGGTGCGGATCTGACGGTAAACGGAGATATGACCGAGAACGGAAATGTTACCGTAGGCGGACAGCTTACTGTTAAGGGAAAGTATTCACAATACGGCGGATATCTGTCTCTTTCGGGCGGCAGACTGGATATCTATAAAGATTATGATATGCGTATTCCAAAGAAGGATCAGGAAGGCAAGACATATTATGCAAGCGCAGATGCTGCCATTCAGATGCAGTCAAAGAGTGACTACATGAAGGTACGCGGTAATTTCTACATCCAGCCGGTATACGGAAATTCCCATACTATCCTGACAAACGGAACTCTTGAGCTTAAAGGCAATTTCACACAGAGCGGCGCAGATACAGCATTCGATGCAAAAGATAATCACAAGGTTTATTTCACGGGAACAAAGACTCAGACGGTCACATTCAATAGCCCCGGAAGCAGCGGCTTTGCAAAGCTCATCACTACAAAGACTGCAAATCCTGATGTAGATATCGTTAAAGGTCGTATTCTTACGGCTCAGACAGGTTCGGTACTTAAAAATTTCGTACAGTACGGCAGTCTTGATCTGACAGGCGGCGATCTTACTGTAACAGGCGATATGACAGAATACGGCAATGTTACCGTAGGCGGCAATCTGACAGTAGGCGGGAAATATACCCATTACCGGAATTATCTGAAACTTGCAGGCGGCAGACTGGATATCGGCGGAGATTACGATATGCGCCAGCCGCAGTATGACGATGATGGAAAAATAACCTCATATACATCCACAGATGCGGCTGTTCAGATGCAGGATGAAAACGACTACATGAAGGTTGGCGGAGATTTTTATTTTTATCCTTTTTACGGCAATTCCCATACCATCCTGACAAACGGTACGCTTGAGCTTCAGGGCAATTTCACACAGGGCGGCGCAGAAACAGCATTTGACGCGGCTAAGGAACATAAGGTAGTATTCACAGGTGATAAAAAGCAGACTGTAGTATTCGGCAGTCCCGGAAGCAGCGGCTTCGGAACACTTCTCTATACCGATTCATCAAATCCCGATGTTGATATCAAGGGTCGTATTCTTGCTGCGCAGACTGGCGCAAAGTTAAGTAATTTTAAACAGTACGGTCAAATTGATCTTACAGGCTCATCCCTTGAAGTAGACGGCGATATGACCCAGAACGGAAAAGTAACTGTCGGCGGTAATTTAAATGTAAAAGGCAGCTATTTGCATCACGGCGGTTCACTTTATCTTTCGGGCGGCAAGCTTGATATAAGCGGCAACTATGAGCTTCGTTCACCTAAATATGATGAAGAAGGGAATATCGTATCATATTCATCTGCATCTGCCGATCTGCATATGACTCATCCCAATGATTACATGAAGGTAGGCGGAGATTTCTATACTCAGCCTGTTTACGGTGACTCGGATAATGTTATCAGAAACGGTACTCTTGAGCTTCAGGGAGATTTCACACAGGGCGGCGCAAGCACTGCATTTAAGGCCTACGGAAATCATAAGACCATTCTGACAGGCAATAAGTCCCAGAATATTGTATTTACTTCAAAAAGTTCATACTTCAATTATCTCCTTATTGCGCTGGACAAAGACCCTGCTGATACATTCTCACGTCCGGGATGCGCTACCCATCCTCTGATTTACAGCAGTGTTGTAAACCTTTCCCAGCTCGAAACAAGCACGACATACAAAGGCGGCAGTGTAACACTCAATGCGCAGGCAGTCGGAGGAATAGGACCGTATGTATACGTTATTGTTGTAAAAGCGCCTGACGGAAGTGAAACATATTATCAGCCGGGAGTATACTACGGACTTGATTTTGAGATCAAAGCAGAGCAGGCAGGAACTTATGAGGTTACTGTGGCGGCTGTTGATGTAAATAATGAACATTCCGATGTTACATTGACATTTGAAGCCGAAGATCTTGAAGAGTTTGTCAATAATTCAACGGTTGATTCCGCAAAAGCAAAGCCCGGCGAAAAGGTGACCATGAGAGCAGAGGCAAAGGGCGGAAAAGCTCCCTATAAGTACGCATACTATTATAAGAAGCAGTCCGATAATAACTGGAAGACTCTTGGCTATGAATTTGGATCATCGAATACTTATGATCTCAGCATAAAAGACATCGGAGTTTATGATCTGAAGATCGTTGTAAAAGATGATTACGGACAGACAGCGGAAAAGCTGTTTACTCTTGAAGTTAAGGAAGAACCTGTAGTCAATGATTCCACTGTTGCATCAGCGTCTGTAACTGTCGGAGAAAAAATAGTTATCAAGGGCGCTGCAAGCGGCGGCGAAGGTCCTTACACTTATGCTTATTATTACAAGAGAGCAGAAAATACCTCATGGAAAAAGATAGGCACAGAGTTTACGGAAAAAACAAGCGCAGAGCTGACACCTACTTCTGCGGCAGTATTTGATGTAAAAACTATTGTCAAGGACAGCAGCGGACAGCAGGTTGAAAAAACCTTCAAAGTTACCGTAAATGAAAAGAACACTCTCAATAACACATCCGTAATAAACAGCGACAAGGTACAGGTAGGCGATAAAGTCCGTATAGCAGCATCCGCAAACGGCGGCAGCGGTTCTTATACCTATGCATATTATTACAAGAGAAGCACAAATACAGGCTGGAAAACTCTTGGCACAGAATGGGGAACTACTTCAAGTGTTGCCTTTGCACCTACGGCAGAAGCAGATTATGATATCAAGGTTATTGTAAAGGACAGCCAGGGCAACAAGGCAGAAAAACTCTTTACAGTAACAGCCTTCAAAGAGCTGGAGCTTACCAATGTATCTGTAGTAGGCAGAACAAGCGTTAATCTCGGTACAGCTATTCCGATGGTTGGCAAGGCAGTAGGCGGTAAAGCACCCTACACATATTCGTTCTACTTCAAGCGCAGTACAAACACAAACTGGAAGCTTTTGGGCGATAAGTTCAGCACTACAGCATCTGCAAGATTCAAGCCCACAGCAACAGGAACATATGATATCCGCATTGATGTTAAGGACAGCAGCGGAAACGTAGTCAAAAGGCTTTTTACAGCGACGGTTAAGTAAGTTCGGATTATTATGTACAAGGCATAAGGTAAGCAGTCGGAAAAATTCAGTGAAAAAAGAAAGCGGGCTGTAAAACATGAAAACGAAAGCTATAACAACAGGATGTCTCATACTTGCTGTGGCATTGTCGGCAGGCTGTCAGCAGATCGGATTCCGGCAGCAGGAGAAAGCTTTTGATAGTCCGTCGAAAAGCTATGCTGAAGAAATAAGCTATGAACCGAAAGTTTCGGAGGAAACCGAGCATCCACAGATAGTCCGGCATTATATAGACAATATTGAAAAGCCTCAGTTGTCACGACTGGAATTATCGGGGACTTGCACAGGCATACTGAGAGATAAGGCTGATATGTACCCTTATGATGCGAATGTTTTTTTCAATGCTACTGTAGGGCTGATCGGTACACCTGTTAAGCTCGAGGCGGATGATGATGTAAAAAACATGACTGCTGCGATTATTTATAATCCCGATGAATTAAGAGGTGTACCCGAAAATAATATCAGACTGTTTTATTTGGATGAAGATAGTCAGGTATACAGCTTTGTAGGTAACGCTTCGGTAGATACAGAAAAGCATACTGTTTCATTCGTTCCTCAGGGAAACGGGATATATGTGCTTCTTGATATTTACACCTACGGTTCGGCGATGGGACTGGATGTAGAGGAATATTCTTATGAGAGTGATAAGACCCTATATAAATCCGACTGGGAGCGGATGTCTGATACAGGCGATATTATGAAAATAGCAGACAAGGAATGGGCAAAGAAAAATGCTCCCGAGTTCCATGTCAGTACTGTGCAGCAATTGGCAGGCGTTGTATATTATTCCAATGTGATAGGCGGTTCACTTAGAATTTTTCTGGAAAATGATATTGATCTGAAAGGTTATGACTGGTCGCCTATGGGTTGGCATAATATCAAAGGCGAATCCGTATCAACTTCAATTTATTTTGACGGTCAGGATCATGAACTCAATAACATGAAGATAATAGTGCGTGAATCTCACGCAGGATTGACAGGTTATGTTAGTTCCCTGACCGTAAAAAACCTGACTATGCACAAAGCCAGGGTCAAAGGATTACGTAACGTCGGTATATTAGGCGGAGAATGTAATGGTACTAAAGAATTCAGCAATCTTCATATAGACGGCATTGTAAAAGGTGATCGTAATAATTCTGCGGCACTGCTGGGATGGGGCGGCGGCAGCTGTCTGTTTGACAGCTGCGAACTGAATATCATAGTCAACGGCGAAAAGGAATCATATCCCACATCTAATGAAAGAGTTCGGCAGACCAATTCCGACAATAGCCTTGTAACAGTTTTTGTAAATGAACAGGGTCAGGTACAGCGTACAGAGTTACCGGAGGGTAAATACAAAAATTTAGCTTGGGTAATAAAGGAAAACGGTGTTCAGAAATTAAGCAGATCTGCCGAAAATGAAATGACTATCCCTGATTGGATATGGGAAAATAATTTTATTAAAAATACAACATATACCGTTAGTATGGAGGTATATTCTTCAGAAGCCGGGGGTTATATTGACTGCAGCAACACAATTTCTTTTGTTTATCATTAACGTCAAAGATAATCTGTATCGTTTACGCAAAAATGTATAATGACCTCCAATCGTGCATACGAAGTACTTTATGCTCATTATTATCGGCTTAAAAAATTCAAAGAAAGTGGTTGAGAAATATGAGTATACCATCAAAAAAATCTTAGCAATATCCATGTGCGCGGCGCTTGTGGGAAGTACGGCAGTTACCCTGCCGGTATTCGTACCAGAAAGCACGATAACTGCATCAGCAGCAGAAACATCTGGAAATTATGAGTATGAAATCAATTCAGACGATACTGTCACAATAACTAAGTATAACGGAACAGCTAAGACCCTGCTCCTGCCTTCATATCTGGATGGGAAAAAAGTTACATCCATAAAAGGCTATGCTTTCAACGGAAGTTCTGTTGTGACTGTCACAATTCCTTCAACATACACATCTATTCCCGGCTACTCTTTTTACGGCGCAAGCAAGATGGAAACAATAAATCTTCCTTCATCAATAACCGGTATCGGAAGATATGCCTTTGAATTCTGTACAAGTCTTAAAACAATTAACAGTACCGGTTCAGTAAAGACTATCGGCATGGGTGCTTTCTACGGCTGCACGGCGCTTGACAAATTCCCCTTTAATGACGGGGTCAGAACGATCGGAAAAAATGCCTTTACGAACACAGCGCTTACCTCTGCCGATATTCCGGAATCTGTAACGTCAATAAGCGAACATGCTTTCGGTTATAAATATGCAAATTCAACATATACTCCTGTTAACAACTTCGTTATCCGTGGTGAGATCGGTTCGACAGCGGAAAAGTATGCTTCAGATAACAGCTTTACATTTGAACCATTCCTCAGCTATGGTATAAGAGATGACAACAGCGCATATATCACCGGATACAGCGGACTCAGAACAGAGCTTGTTATACCGTCAGAAATTTACGGTCATACAGTTGCCGGTATCCAGGACAATGCCTTTGAAAACAATGAAACACTTACCAAAGTCACCCTTCCGGATACAGCGACATATATTGGTTATGAGGCGTTCGACTGCTGTGAGGAATTGTCCGAGGTTGTTTTCGGCAATAGTATTGAAACTATAGAAAAGTATGCTTTCTATGCTTGTAAAAAACTGGAAAGTATAACTCTTCCGGATTCGGTACAGACTATAGGCAAGTGCGCATTCTATGACTGCGAAAAGCTTTCTTCCGTTTCATTAGGTAACAGTCTTATTAGTATAGGAAAATTTGCTTTTGAGGATACTCCACTGCTTAAAGGCGTTACACTTCCCGATACTGTGGAAACAATAGAGGATTATGCACTCGGATCAACAGACAAGAATGGCGGCGATGATGAGTACCTTCCCGATTTCACTATCACCGCAAGCAAGAGCAGTGTTGGTGAAAAGTATGCAAATGATAACGGTCTGACATTTATTGACAATTCTCCCGTAGTTGAGGTTACAAAGATCAGACTCAGTTCAACAGCTCTTACACTTCAGAAGGGCAAGACAGCGGCACTTACAGCAACTATCACACCTGCCGATGCTACAGACAAGACTCTTACATGGTACACGAGTGACAAGACTGTTGCAACAGTTAAGGACGGTACAGTTACAGCTGTAGGAAAAGGCAGCTGTACAGTATACGCAAAGAGCAGCAACGGCAAAAAGGGAAGCTGCACCGTAACAGTTACTGAAACTGCTCCCCTTGTAAACACATCAGTTATCAACAGCGATATCGTACAGATAGGCGACAAGGTTCGTATAGCAGCGTCTGCCAACGGCGGAAAGAGTCCCTATACCTATGCTTACTACTATAAGAGAACCACAAACACAAGCTGGAAAACTCTCGGTACAGAATGGGGAACTACCTCAAGCGTAGCATTTGCACCGACAGCAGAAGCTGAATATGACATAAAGGTCATAGTAAAGGACAGCGAAGGAACAACATCAGAAAAACTCTTTACCGTAAAAGCAGTGAAGGAGCTTGAGCTTACAAATGTATCCGTAGTCGGCAGAACAAGCATTAATCTCGGTACGGCTATCCCGATGGTAGGCAAGGCAGTAGGCGGCAAAGGCGAACCCTATACCTATTCATTCTATTTCAAGCGCAGCGCAAACACAAACTGGAAGCTTTTAGGCGAAAAATTCCAGACAACTGCAAGCGCAAGATTCAAGCCCACAGCAACAGGCACATACGATATCCGCATTGACGTTAAGGACAGCAGCGGGACGATAGTTAAAAAGTTCTTTACTGCAACAGTTAAATAAAAATCAATAGTATTTTAACCGATACAGCACAGGTCATGTACTTGTGCTGTATTACTATGTAATAGTCATTTTGCACTAAAAAGCGACAAAACAACCCTGAATACTGACAAAATTTTCAAAAAAAGAAAACATGACTATTATACGCTGTAAAATATGGACAAAACGACAAAAATCTGTTATTATAATAAATTGAATACTAATGCTTCCCACCCCAAAGCAGAAATAGTGAATAATGAATAGTGAATAATGAATAATGAATAGTGGTAAAGTAAATTGTTACTTAATGATGGTATGGGTGAGGAATAAGTTGTCAGCCGGTAATAAATAGTAATAACCGCGACAAATAAAGGTTGTAGCGACGAACCCAGAGCGGATGCGAAGCGGAGTGATCCCCGCGTTATGGGATCGGAGGCTCGCCGGCACAGAAATCAAATTTCGAAGATTATATAAGATAAAATTCGTTTTTTTAGGAAAGGGGTCCGGGGGAGAACCCTTTGTTTTCAAACAAAGGGTTTCCCCCGGGATAGCTGCCACTTGCAAAATTGATTCCCGTGGGCTCGCCGGAAAAAAGACTTGAATAATTATGAAAAATTTAGTACAATAGAGAGAAGGGTGTTTGGTGATAGACAATATTTTGATAGTTTCTTCTCAGGAGAGATCTTTACCGTCGTTTATATCTCTGCTCAGGAGTGAGGGATGTAAAAATATAGGTTCAGTAAAAGACTCTGCCGAAGCCGGACGTGTATGTTCGGAAAGCGATCATTCTCTTGTTATCATAAACACGCCGCTGTCCGATGAATTCGGAGACAGACTTGCAGTCGATCTTCTTAAAAACAGTTCAGCTTTTGTAATGGTCATAGTAAAAAGCGAGCTTGAAGATCAGATGAAAACAAAGCTGCTGCCTTATGGAGCATTCGTTATCGGAAAACCACTGAATAAAGCCGTGCTGAGCCATACGCTGTATTGTATACTTGCGGCACAGAACAGGATGAAATGCGTTCAGAAAGAAAATGTAAAGCTTCATAAAAAAGTAGAAGACAGCAGGATAATAAATCGTGCAAAATATATCTTGATGGAATATCTTTCAATGTCTGAACAGCAGGCACACAGATATATCGAAAAGCAAGCAATGGATCTTCGGCTTACAAGGCTTGAGGTCGCTAAGAACCTTCTCAGTACGTACGACGGCTGAGTACGAAGATCTTTGGAAAATAAAGAATTTCCTGAAATTACCAACCTGAATAAAAGAAAGGATATGATGAAATGCAAAAAAGAGCTTTTCTTGTGTTGGAAAACGGAGACGTATACGAGGGTACAGCCTTCGGTGCAGAAAAGGAGGCAGTGGGCGAGCTGGTATTTACTACAGCTATGACAGGTTATCTTGAAACACTGACTGACCCCAGTTATTTTGGTCAGATAGTATGCCAGACTTTTCCGCTTATAGGAAATTATGGTGTTATTCCCTCTGATTTTGAGAGCAAAAAGCCTGCACTTACGGCTTATATTGTTAGAGAGCTGTGTCAACAGCCGTCGAATTTCAGATGTGACGGTATGCTTGACACTTTTTTAAAGGAAAATGACATTCCCGGTATCTGCGGAATAGATACACGCTGCCTTACAAAAACTGTACGTGAGTATGGTGTTATGAACAGCGCAATTCTTTACAGAGAGCCTACTCAGGAGGATATAGACGGACTGAAAGGCTACAAAGTAACAAATGCTGTCAGCAGCGTTACAACAGAGGAAGCCGAAAAGTTTGATGCCGAAAACGGTGAACTTAATGTTGTTCTTATGGACTTCGGCGCAAAAAGCAATATCAGACGTGAGCTTGTAAAAAGAGGCTGCAACGTTACAGTCGTTCCGGGCGGTACAAAGGCAGAGGAAATACTTGCAATGAATCCCGACGGAATAATGCTGTCAAACGGTCCCGGTGATCCTCAGGAAAATACAGAAATCATAGCGGAGATCAAAAAGCTCTGCGAATATAAGATACCAACATTCGGTATATGTCTCGGACATCAGCTTATGGCGCTTTCGCAGGGAGCAAAAACAGAAAAGCTCAAATACGGTCACAGAGGTGCAAACCAGCCTGCTACGGATACAAAAACGGGCAGAGTCTACATAACAAGCCAAAACCACGGATACGCTGTGGTTGCCGATACTCTCCCCGAAAACGCTTATGAAAGCTTTGTAAATGCAAATGACGGTACCTGTGAGGGCGTTACCTATACAGATATGCCGGTATTTACAGTACAGTTCCACCCCGAGGCCTGCGGCGGACCGCTCGATACCTCGTTCTTATTTGACAGATTTATCAGCATGATGAAGGAGGATATATAAGTATGCCAAAGGATAACAGCATTAAAAGAGTATTGGTGATAGGATCGGGTCCTATAGTTATCGGACAGGCAGCCGAGTTTGACTATGCAGGAACACAGGCCTGCCGTGCCCTGAAAGAAGAAGGTCTTGAAGTTATTCTTGTAAACTCCAACCCTGCTACAATTATGACAGATAAGGCAATGGCGGATAAAGTTTATATAGAACCCCTTACTCTTGAAACAGTAAAAAGAATTATCATAAAGGAAGAACCTGACAGCCTTTTGTCTACGCTTGGCGGTCAGACAGGTCTTACACTTTCCATGCAGCTTGCAAAGGAAGGCTTCCTTAAAAAACACGGAGTAAAGCTTTTGGGCGCTAATCCCGAAACTATTGACAAGGCAGAGGACAGACAGATGTTCAAGGATACAATGGAATCCATTGGTCAGCCTGTTATCCCGTCATTGGTTGTAAATGATGTTCAGTCAGCTGTGGATTTTGCCGATGAAATAGGCTATCCGGTAATAATCCGTCCTGCCTTCACACTGGGCGGTACAGGCGGCGGTATTGTTAATAATGAGGAAGAACTCAGAGAAATAACCGCAAACGGTCTTGAGCTTTCGCCTATCACACAGGTTCTTGTTGAAAAGTGTATCGCAGGCTGGAAGGAAATCGAGTTCGAGGTAATGCGCGATAAGATGGGAAATGTTATCACCGTATGCTCCATGGAAAACTTCGATCCTGTTGGTGTACATACAGGCGACAGTATAGTAATTGCACCTACAGTTACTCTTGCGGATAAGGAATATCAGATGCTCAGAAGTGCTGCTCTTAATATCATATCGGCACTTGGTGTAGAGGGCGGATGTAACTGTCAGTTCGCGCTTGAGCCTGAAAGCTTCAACTACGCTGTTATCGAGGTAAATCCCAGAGTTTCCCGTTCATCGGCACTTGCATCAAAGGCAACAGGATATCCTATTGCAAAGGTTGCTGCAAAGCTTGCTATAGGATATACACTTAATGAAATAAAGAATGCCGTTACGGGTACAACATATGCCTGCTTTGAGCCTGCGCTTGACTATGTTGTTGTTAAATTCCCGAAGTGGCCTTTCGATAAGTTTGTTTATGCTAAGCGTACTCTCGGCACACAGATGAAGGCAACAGGCGAAGTAATGTCAATTGCACCGACATTTGAACAGGCTATCATGAAGGCTGTCAGAGGTGCAGAGATAAAGCATGACACTATGTCCTCGCCGAAATTTGAGGAAATGTCTACAGAAGAGATCAGAGAAAAGCTCAGTGTATGTGATGACGAGCGTTCCTTCTGTGTGTATGAAGCACTGAAGAGAGGGATAACAGTTGATGAGATCCATTCCATAACAATGATAGACGAATGGTTCCTTGGAAAGCTGCTTAATCTTGTAAACTGCGAGAGAGAGCTGAAAGAGGAAGAGCTTACCGAAGAGCTGTATAAAAAAGCAAAGCTTTTAGGTTTCCTTGACAGAACTATAGAATCACTCAGCGGCAAAAAGGTAGAAAATCCCATGATCCCCGTATATAAAATGGTTGATACCTGCGCTGCCGAGTTCAAGGCTGAAACTCCTTATTTCTATTCAACATATGATAATGATAACGAGGCAGAAGCATTTATAAAAGAGAAAAATTCACCGAGAAAAACTATCATGGTATTCGGTTCCGGTCCTATCCGTATCGGTCAGGGTATTGAATTTGACTATGCGTCTGTTCACTGTGTATGGGCACTGAAAAAAGCGGGATTTGATGTTGTTATCGTAAATAATAACCCCGAAACGGTTTCAACAGACTTTGATACGGCAGACAGACTGTATTTTGAACCGCTTACAAATGAGGATGTAATGGGTATAATCAAAACAGAAAAGCCCTATGGTGTTGTTGTGGCATTCGGCGGTCAGACTGCTATAAAGCTTACGAAATTCCTCAGTGAAAGCGGAGTAAATATTCTCGGCACATCTGCCGACAGTATTGATATGGCAGAGGACAGAGAGCGTTTTGATGAGCTTCTTGAGCTGCACAATGTTAAGCGTCCCGAAGGCTTTACCGTGATGACAACAGAAGAAGCTCTGGAGGTTGCAGAAAAGATCGGCTATCCTGTTCTTATGCGTCCGTCCTATGTTCTGGGCGGTCAGAATATGATAATTGCTTTCAATGAAGCGGATATCAGAGAATATATGGCGATCATCCTTGCACAGAATATTGAAAACCCGATCCTTATAGATAAATACCTTTCAGGTACAGAGCTTGAAGTTGATGCGATATGTGACGGAGAAGAAATACTTATCCCCGGAATCATGCAGCACGTTGAAAGAGCAGGTATACATTCGGGTGACTCCATCGCAGTATATCCCGCATGGAATATCAGCGATGAAATGACAAGAAATATTATTACAACATCAAAGAACCTTGCAGTATCCCTGAAAACAAAGGGTCTTGTAAATATACAGTACCTTATTTATGAGAATAAGCTTTATGTTATCGAGGTCAATCCCCGTTCTTCAAGAACAATCCCGTATATCAGTAAGGTAACGGGCGTTCCGATGGTTGATCTTGCAACAAGAGCGATGCTTGGCGAAAAGCTTGTTGATATGGGTTATGGCACAGGTCTTTATAAGAGATCCCCATATGTTGCTGTAAAGGTTCCGGTATTCTCCTTTGAAAAGCTTATCAATGTTGACAACCAGCTGGGTCCGGAAATGAAATCAACGGGTGAGGTTCTCGGTATTGCAAATACCCTTGAAGAAGCACTTTATAAGGGACTTATAGCAGCAGGCTATAAGATGAAAAAGCAGGGCGGTGTATTTATTACAGTGCGCAATCCTGATAAGAGCGAGATAGGAGCAGTTGCAAAGAAATATGTAGAGCTGGGCTTTACGCTTTATGCTACAAAGGGTACTGCAAATACGATCCGTGATTATGGTCTGGATGTTATCGAAGTTGATAAGATACACGAGAATGAAAAGGAAAACACACTGTCACTTATCGAGAGCGGAAAGATAAATTATGTTATTTCCACATCCTCAAAGGGCAGAATACCTACCCGTGACAGCGTTAAGATAAGAAGAAAGACAGTTGAAAGAAATATCCCCTGCCTGACATCAATTGATACGGCAAATGCACTGGCAGATTCACTAAAGAGTAAGTACAGTGAATACAGCACAGAACTGGTTGATATCAATGATATGAGAACAGAAAAGGTAAGACTCAGATTTACCAAAATGCAGGGCACAGGTAATGACTACATTTATTTTAACTGCTTTGATCAGAAGATAAATAACCCCGAAGGTCTTTCAGTTCGTTTCAGTGACAGAAGGTACGGTATCGGCGGTGACGGCGTAATTCTTATCTGTCCGTCAGACAAGGCTGATGCAAAGATGAAGATGTATAATGCTGACGGATCTGAGGGTAAGATGTGCGGCAACGGTATCAGATGTATTGCTAAATATCTTTGCGATCATGATATGGTCAGAGGCAAGACAATTACGGTTGAAACCCTCAGCGGTATCAAGACAATAAAAGTATTCCGTCACGACGGAGAGAACGATGTGTTCAAGGTAGATATGGGCAAGGCAGAGCTTTCAAGCGAGCTTATTCCCGTAGCAATTGACAAGCCCCGTGTTATCAACGAGCCTGTGAACATTGACGGAGAAGATTATAATATTACCTGTGTATCTATGGGCAATCCTCATGCAGTGGTATTCTGCAATAATGTGGAAAAGATCGACCTTGAAAAGATCGGACCGAAATTTGAAAACAGCGAATTGTTCCCCGAGCGTGTAAATGCGGAATTTGTCAAGGTTCTGGACGAAAAGACAGTAGAAATGCGTGTGTGGGAGAGAGGAACAGGCGAAACATGGGCCTGCGGTACAGGCGCTTGTGCAGTTGCTGTTGCAGCAATTGAAAACGGTCTTTGCAAGAAGGATACGCCTATAACCGTAAAACTCAAGGGCGGCAATCTGGTGATCGAGTATACTGAGGATACAGTATATCTCACAGGTGTAGCCGAAACAGTATTTGAAGGAGAAATAGAGTTATGATAACGAAATACATATTCGTCACAGGCGGCGTTGTGTCGGGTCTGGGTAAAGGCATTACAGCTGCTTCACTGGGCAGACTTCTCAAGGCGAGAGGTCTGAAGGTGGCAGCGCAGAAGCTGGATCCGTATATCAATGTCGATCCGGGAACTATGAGTCCGTATCAGCACGGCGAGGTCTATGTTACAGAGGACGGTGCAGAAACCGATCTTGACC
The DNA here is from genome assembly GCA_902763365.1 of uncultured Ruminococcus sp. Lineage (GTDB taxonomy): Bacteria > Bacillota > Clostridia > Oscillospirales > Acutalibacteraceae > UBA1213. Next base: position 20,030 of record CACWRT010000016.1, on the reverse strand, counting down.
TCGGTCACTATGAACGCTTTATTGACGAAAATCTTAACAAATTCTCTAATCTTACAACAGGCAAAGTATATTCAAATGTACTCGATAAAGAGCGCAGAGGAGATTATCTGGGCGAAACAGTTCAGGTCATCCCTCATATAACGAATGAGATAAAATCATTTATATATGCAGTAGGAAAGGACAGTGACGCTGATGTAGTTATTACAGAGATCGGCGGAACTGTAGGTGATATAGAAAGCCAGCCCTTCCTCGAAGCCATCCGTCAGGTAAGTGCTGAGGTAGGCAAGGAGAACAGCTTATTTGTTCATGTATGCCTTGTACCGTATCTGAAGGCAAGTCAGGAGCATAAGTCAAAGCCTGCTCAGCATAGTGCCAAGGAGCTTCGTTCACTTGGTATCAATCCCGATATAATGGTTCTCAGAAGTGATGAGCCGATCGAGGACAAGAGTATATTCAAGAAGATAGCAATGTTCTGTCATGTGAAGGATGATTGTGTAATCGAAAACATGACTATCCCTGTACTTTATCAGGCGCCGCTTATGCTTGAAAAGGCTAATTTCAGTGATATCGTGTGCCGTGAGCTTAATATAAATGCGCCGAAAGCAGACATGAGCGAATGGCAGGAGATGCTTGACCGTATAAACACAAGGGAAAAGACTGTAAAGATTGCGCTTTGCGGAAAATACGTACAGCTTCATGACGCATATCTTTCAGTTGCAGAGGCTCTGCGTCACGCAGGTTATGAAAATAAGGCGTTTATAGATATCAACTGGATAGATACAGAGCTTATCACAGATTACACCGCTGATGAGCTTTTAGGTGATGTTGACGGAATTCTCGTACCCGGCGGCTTCGGAAACAGAGGTGTTGAGGGTAAGATAATTGCCGCAAAATATGCAAGAGAGCATGACATACCGTATCTTGGAATTTGTCTTGGAATGCAGACGGCAGTAATTGAGTTTGCAAGAAATGTTCTCGGTTTCAACGATGCTGATTCAGGTGAATTTGCCCCCGAAAGCAAGCACAAGGTTATTGACCTTATGCCTGATCAGAAGGGCATTGTTGATATGGGCGGTACTATGCGTCTTGGCGCATATCCGTGCAAGGTACGCAGAAACACCATAATGGAACGTGCCTACGGCGAGTCTGTTATTTCCGAGCGTCACCGCCACCGCTATGAATTCAATAATGAATTCCGCAGTCAGTTTGAAGAAAACGGCATGATCTTCACGGGGACATCGCCAAACGGGATGTTGGTTGAAGCCGTGGAGATACCTGAGAATCGTTTTTATATCGGTGTACAGTACCATCCGGAATTCAAGAGCCGTCCGAATCATGCTCATCCGCTTTTCCGTGAGTTTATAAAAGCAGCATCAGAGAAACAGCTTGAGGATAACGGACAGATCGAATTCAAAGATCAATAATAATTATTATTTCGCCGCCCGTCTTTGTAAGAGGGCGGCGAAAAAAGAATAAGCAAATTTTAAAGGAAGTGATGACAGACATGAAAAGGATATTTGTACTTTTTGCAGCAATACTTCTTACCTTTACCGCCTGTACTCAGGACGGCGGGGTATCATCATCAGAATCGTCAGCACAGTCATCATCTGCTTCTTCTGCAGCGCCTGATTACATCAACAGCAGTTCGCCGGAAAGCAGCAAAGAATCTTCGGCATCCGACGGGGAGCTTCTTATGAAGTCCTTCGGAGAATTGTGGATGGGGGACGCCTACTATATTGATGTTCTGCTCACTCAGGAATATGATTCGTCAAAACTAGGAACATCATCATCTTCGGAGGGTAATAATTCAGAAGTAAAGACAGTATCATATGATTATATAATTGCTGTAGATTTTGAAAACAATACAGCCGGACTTGTAATGCAGTCTGATGTGGGGGATCAGGTATCAGTAATAAAGGATCATGAGCTGTATCTCATAAATCCGTCGGAAAAAACATATACTCATGAACTTTATGAGGGTGAAGCCGAGGATTTCGGGGAAGAGTTTACTGTAAAACGCTGCCTTGGAATAATAAATAACTGTACCTTTGTTGAGGATGGAGAAACCAAGTATAATGATAAAGATGTAAAGTATGAAAAATACACATTAGCATCCCAGGTGCCGGAAATTGCAGATCCTGTGATAACATATTATTTCGATTATGCCGGCAAGCCTGTAGCCGAGGTCGTAGAGACAGAAACAGGAAAATCTACTTTTGATTTCCGCACTGTTTCTCAGAGTATCGAAGCCAAGAGTATACTTGAAATACCAAAAGGCTATACTGATGCAACAGCGTCATAATAGGTAAGACCCGCAGAAGCATTAAAACTTCTGCGGGTCTGTTTTATTTATCGTAATCTTCCAGAAAGCTGTGACGTTCGCCGTCTTTTTTGTATCCGGGAAAAGTATCTATATGCACAACATGAAGACTGTTGAAAATACTTTTTTCAATATTGGGATTTGTTTTTTTCAGCTCCCTGATAAGCCGTTTTGTTTCAAGACGTTTTCCTGTTTCGTCACTGTCTGCACGCTCCTGCATTTCCGTAAAACGGCAGGCACAGCGCAGAAATGAAAGATGATTGTAATTTGCCCATGAAATAATATCATCTTCATGTATACAGTAAAGAGGTCTGATTAGTTCCATATCAGGAAAATTTGTACTGTGCAGCTTTGGAATCATGCCTTGAAGCTGCGCGCCGTAAAACATTGACATTACAGTGGTTTCTATAACGTCCGAGAAATGATGCCCCAAAGCTATCTTATTGCAGCCCAGTTTCTTTGCCTGACTGTAAAGGTGTCCTCTTCTCATTCTTGCGCATAAGTAGCAGGGATATTTTTCTGCATTATTTGCAGTTTCAAAAATATCTGTATCAAAAATAGTTACAGGTATATTCAGCAGTCGGGCATTATCTTCGATTTTTTTTCTGTTTTCGCTGTTGTAACCGGGGTCCATTACAAGATAAACTGTTTCAAAAGGGACCTCACTGTATCTTTGCAGCAGCTGCATCAGCTTTGCCATGAGCATGGAGTCTTTTCCGCCGGATATACATACGGCGATCTTATCTCCGCTCTTGATAAGCTCGTATTCCTTTATCGCTCTGACAAACTTGTTCCACAACGGTTTACGATACTTTTTTGTTATACTTTGTTCAATTTTCTGATATGTTTCAAGCTCTCGTTTCATGTCTTTTCCTTTCCTTGATTCTTTACATTCTGTATTATAACATATGTTGGTGATTTGTCAAGGAGAGTTTTTCTTCTACACCACCGGCGGCTGTCCGGCGAGCCGCCGATCCCTAAACGCGCAATGCTGTAAACTTATGCAAATAATATACGTAAAAATTGTTGTAAATGGAATATTTTTGTGGTATAATGACAATGTATATTTATACTTTTATTATTGATTTATGAGGCGGTGCTTTCAAATGAAAATAGGTTTTTCTTCTCATTCTGCTAAAATATTTCTCTTGACAGCAGCCTGCGTGTTTGTTTTTTTGATCGTCATAGCCGGTCTGTGCGGCATTTCTTCTGATGCAGCTGAAATACCCGATATGTTGGGAGGAGAAAAGGATTACACGGCAGTATTGTATGACAATACAAACGGTCTGCCTACTTCTGAAACAAATGCTATTGTGCAGAGCGACAACGGTTATATTTGGATGGGCGGTTACAGTGGTCTTATAAGATATGACGGCAATTCCTTCTATCGTTATGATTCTTCAACAGGTATAGCCACTGTCAGATGTCTGTGTATTGACAAAAAAGGAAGGCTATGGATCGGGACAAATGATGACGGTGCTGCTGTTCTGGAAAATGAGAAGTTTACCTTTTATAACAAAGGCAAGGGATTGGAGTCTTCTTCTATCCGATCTATAGTTGAGGACGATAACGGGAATATTATTATAGCAACTACGATGGGGCTTGCAATTGTTGGTGACGATGGTGAGATTTCATCCTTGAATGAAGCTCAGATCAATGAAAAGTATATCAAAAGATTGATCAAAGCTTCCAATGGATTGATTTATGGATGTGACATGGATGGAGGTTTTTTCACATACAAGAACCGCAAAATATTGGCTTTTTATGACCCTGAACAGACAAGTCTTGGTCCGGTGGACTGCGTATATCCCGATCCGAATAACAGCAATATCCTTTACCTCGGTTCAAGAAAGCATGGTCTTATGATGTGGGATATAACAAAGTCTCCTTCTGAGGCAAAAAAATATGACGTATCACCCAATAACAATATCAATAATATATGCAAAATTAATGACAAGCTATGGGTCTGCTGTGACAATGGAATAGGGTATTTTGACTCGAAAATGAAGTATACAAGCGTTCCCGACCTTCCGATGTCCAATTCCGTTGACAGCATGATGCAGGATTATGAAGGCAACCTTTGGTTTACTTCATCAAGACAGGGTGTAATGAAAATAGTTGAAAACCGTTTTAAGGATATTTCCAAAATTGCAAAGATGGATAATGTGGTTGTAAACGCTACCTGCCGTTATGATAATATCCTTTACGTAGGAACGGATACAGGTCTGTTTATAATTGATAAAGACTACAGAATGATGGAATCTAAGATAATAGATTATATCGGAGAATCGAGGGTTAGATGTGTCATTGTTGATAAAAAAGGTATCCTATGGTTCTGCACCTACAGTGAACACGGTCTTGTATATTATAATCCGAAAACAGGGGAGATAGGCTATTTCAACGAGGAAAACGGTCTTGGCTCCAACAGGGTCAGAATGATAAAAGAGCTTTCAGGTAATCGTCTTGCCGTGTCCACAAGCGCAGGCGTTGTTATTTTGAAGGATATGAAAGTGAGTGATAGATACAGTGACGAAAACGGTATAAGCAATACAGAGATACTGTCAATAGAAGAAACTCCTGATGGTCGGCTTATGTTCGGCAGTGACGGTGATGGTATATACGTTGTAGAGGGTACAAAGATCTCAAGGATAGATAAAGATGAGGGTATGACATCAGAAGTGGTCATGCGAATAAAAAAAGATCCGAAAGACGATATTTATTGGCTTGTAACAAGTAACTCTATTTCATATCTAAAAGGGAATATCGTTACTCCCGTAAAGAATTTTCCATATTCAAACAACTATGATTTTTACTTTGACAACAGTGATAATATGTGGGTACTTAACAGCGGAGGTATTTATATTGTTAAAAGGAAGGATATGATTGCAAATAAGGAGATAGATTATATTCAGTATGATATTCACAGCGGTCTGCCAAGTGTTTCAACTGCTAATTCATATTGTCAGCTGGATCCTGATGGTTCTCTTTATCTTGCGGCTTCTTTAGGAGTAAGTATGATAAATATCAATAAGGCTTCCTCAGACAACAGTAAAATAAAGCTTGGAGTTCCTTCTGTCACAGCTGATGAAAAGTATATAGGTATAGATGGGCGAACGGAGATCCATATTCCGTCTGATTGCAAGCGTCTTAATATTTCGGCAAATGCCTTTACCTATTCACTGAACAATCCGCATATAAGCTATTATCTTGAAGGATTTGATGATGATCCGATACAGCTTACCAAGAATGAATTAGAAACTATATCCTATACAAACTTGAGAGGCGGTACATATAAATTCCATTTTTCTATAATCAATACCATGACGGGCAAGGAAGAAAAATCTGTTGTGGTTAAGATAATAAAAGATAAGGCATTTTATGAGGAAGTATGGGTAAGATATTTTGTTGTTGCTTTGATAGTTCTTGTACTTTCGGTTACATTTTTGCTGATATATAAACGTAAGACAACTGCCCTTCTCAAGAAGCAAAGAGAGAATCAAAGTCTTATCAATGAAATGGCAATGGCATTTTCAAGATGTGTTGAATCAAAGGATGAATACACTAACGGTCATGCTGCCCGCGTGGCTGAATATACCCGTATGTTTGCAAAGAAGCTGGGCAAAACCGAGGATGAGCTGGAGAGTATTTATAACATAGCGCTGCTGCACGATATCGGAAAGATAAGCATACCTGACAATATCCTTAATAAACCGGGAAGGCTTACTGATGAAGAATATGCTATTATGAAGACACATCCGCAGAAAGGCTATGAGATACTCAAGGACATCACAATTGCCCCGGATCTTGCATTAGGCGCAAGATACCACCATGAAAGAATAGACGGAAAGGGATATCCGAAGGGTCTTAAAGGCGATGAGATACCCGAGATCGCTCAGATAATAGCAGTAGCAGATACATTTGATGCAATGTATTCAACACGTCCGTACCGAAAGAAGATGAAGCTTGAGGATGTTGCGGCAGAGATAAAGCGCTGTGCAGGGACTCAGCTGAGCGAAAAGGTGGTAAAGGTATTCCTTGAGCTTGTGGATGAGGGAGTCTTTGATGATAATGAAACAAAATAAAGAAAGGACAGATCATTATGTTAGGTAATTTCAGCTATTCAAATCCAACAAAGCTGTATTTCGGAGATGATTCATTAAAATATCTCAATGAGGAGCTTCCGAAATACGGACCGGTTGTACAGCTTGTTTATGGAGGAGGTTCGATAAAAAGGAACGGAATATATGACAGCGTTATAGAAATACTGAAAGAAAACGGTAAAACTATTGTTGAGGACAGCGGAGTAATGCCTAATCCCACAGCAGATAAGCTAAGAGAGGGTGCAAAGCTTGCCAGGGAAAATAATGTTGATCTGATAATTGCAGTCGGCGGAGGTTCATGCTGCGATTATGCAAAGGGCGTTTCTGTTTCGGCGTATTGCGGAGAAGATCCCTGGGAGAAGTATTATATCAGGTTTGAAGAGCCGGATTGTAAGATAATTCCGGTCGGATGTGTTCTTACTATGGCTGGAACAGGTTCTGAGATGAACGGCGGTTCTGTAATTACAAACCATGAGCAGAAACTCAAGATAGGTCATGTATTTGGTGAAAATGTAATGCCGAAGTTTTCGATACTTAATCCGAAATTCACCTTCTCCCTGCCAAAGCGTCAGATGGTAGCAGGCATATACGATATTTTTAATCATATCTGTGAGCAGTATTTTTCCGGCGATGACGATAACACAAGCGATTATCTTGCAGAAGCCTTGATGAAGTCTGTAGTACACAGCTCTCTTATTGCAATAGAAGACCCCGAAAATTATGAAGCAAGATCTAATATAATGTGGACAGCTACATGGGCTCTTAATACGCTTATTTCGAGAGGAAAGACCACAGACTGGATGGTTCATATGCTCGGACAGGCTGTGGGAGCATATACAGACGCTACACATGGAATGACTCTTGCCGCTGTATCTATACCGTATTACAGGATGATAATGCCTTATGGTATTAAAAAATTTGCAAGGTTTGCAAAGGAAGTATGGGGAATAGATACAAGAGAAATGACTGATGAACAGGCAGCAGATGCCGGTCTTGAGGCTATGGAAAACTGGATGCGTACCCTCGGTCTTACGATGAAGATAGGAGAACTTGGCGCAACCGAAGAAATGCTTGACGGAATAACATCGGCAACGATCATTCTTACAGGCGGCTATAAGGTTCTTACAAAGGAAGAAGTAAAACAGGTTCTTGCAGAAAGCCTGTGATAATAACGGCAGTGTCGTGATGTTTTTTGCGGCACTGCCACGTATTTATGTGAGAATGCTCGGTATGATAGTTCAAATCTGAAAAATGCTGTCAAAATGCACATTCTTTTGTAAATTTCTTTATCATATCAGTGAATGGTGTTTCTTGACAAATAACGGGAATTTAACTATAATATAAGAGGTGTATTCTATAATTCGACAAATATGAAGGGTGAGCATTTTGAATAAATCAGGAAAACGAAATATAGCATTTTTGCTTTCGGCTGTAATGCTTTCGGGAGCAGTTTTTGCAGGCTGCGGAGAAAATTCTGAAGCCGGCAATGGTGATAACTCCAAGGGATCGTCTCCTACATATGAGGAGTCAATTATAAATCAGGTACAGGAAAACGAAAAGAATAAGCAAAGCAGCGTTGAGGAATCCGAAGAAGCTTCAGGATCTGCGGGTGAAAATTCCAAAACTGTAACAACCGAGAAAATGGGTTGGAAGTTCAAGCAGCTGTCGGATCTGAAATTTGAAAACAGTACATATACTACTATACAGCCTTTTAAAAATTTGCAGCTTATAAAAGGTACTATTGCTTTACCATCGTATAAAATTGATGTTCCAAAGGTACAGAAGCTTCTTAAAGAAGATAAGGTACTTTCAAAAAATATAAAATTTGCAGAATATAACAGTGAAAGAAGAACCTTCAAGGAGTATGAAAATGAGGGTACGCTTGTAGCATATTACCGCAGAAATTATCTTGTAGGATACAGAAATGATAATAAGGATGTGCCTGTATCTCCTACAGATGATAATGTAGAAATATCATTCGGATATGCTACCGATTCGACAGGATATGATGCCCCCGAGTTTTATGAGTTCAATGTAAAAAATACAAAACTCGGTCAGGAAGATATGCTTAATACAGTAATGAATGTATTCGGCAAGGATGTAGGTCGTTACCTTGTTGAAGGTGAGATGGAAGAGAAGATTGATAATGATGATTCATCGGATACACTGAGTTTCCAGAAGGAATTCTATACAGACGATTTTAACTCCACATATACACTGCAAAGGAAGCTTACATATAATAAGAATGCTAATTCATACTCTTATGCTTTCCGTATAGTATTGTTTGATACCGAAATATCAAGAAACAACAGATACAATAAATTTGAGTGGGGACTTCACTCATATAAGCCTTTTACACCTACTTTGGATCTGAGTCATATGCTTACAGGCGATGTGGGCGTTACAGATCTCAGCAATCAGCAGAGCCTTTTCAATAAGGCGCTGAATTACGGTGCTCCACTTGATAATTACGGAAGAACGTCATTTGCAAATTCTTCCGGTGATACTATAAACCTTGAAGAAATGTATTTTGACAACGGTGAAACTGTTTACGATTACGAAGTGCTTGCCGAAAGGAAAAACGAATTTGACAGTGATACTTTGTCGGGTGATGTATATCTCAAGATAAACGGTGTAAAAGATAAGGATAATAAGTTTACCCTAAGAGGATTTACGTTTACTCTTCCCAACTGTGCAGTCGAAAAGGCTAAGTATAATAAAAGGGAGGAACTTTATAAACAGATAAACGAGCAGTGCAAGAAACAAGCTGTTGCGCTATTCGGATATAAGGAAGTTCTTCTGAAATATGCTGTTCAGGAAAGCTCGGAAGAGGAAGAAGAAATATCTATCCAGGAATCATCCCAGAGTTCTGCACAGGGCAGCTCACAGTCAAGTATAGAAGAACGTGAAGATGAGAAGATCAGAACAGAATATCAGAACCAGAAGATAAAGATATTCGGGAAGGAAGTCAATACCGAGCTTGTATTCAATATCAATCCTACAGATACGGTATATAAAGCTAATATAACCGTAAAAATGATCAATAACTGATCCATAAACAATAATTAAAAAACCTCTTACGAAGTTTAACAAGCTTCCGTAAGAGGTTTTAATTATTCATTATCAGTACTGATTATTATTGTTGTAATTGTTATAATTGTTTTGTCCGTATGGAACATTCGGATCATATTGATCTGTTGACTGACTGTATGGAGTATTCGGGTCATATGAGTTATAAGACTGACTTCCGTAAGGAGTATTGGGGTCGTATGAGCTTTGGGACTCACCGGTATACAAAGTATTAGGATCGTATGGGTTGGATGACTGCCCGTAAGGAATGGTAGGATCGTATTTATTCGGGACAGATGAGGGCTTGGGATGCTTGCTGTAATCAATGTCGTATTGTTTTTTAGGACCGCCTATAACGCCAGCTGCCTTGAGTCCTCCGAAAATAAATGCCAGACCTATTGCAAGCATGAAAAAGCCTGCTTTATAAGTACTATAAGTTTCCCTGGTATTCCATTCGTCTACAACCTCAAGGGGATTATCGGGATTGCAGTATACGGTCATAGGAGTACCCTCAACATCCTTGCTTGTTGCAGTGTCAATAGTGACGATATACTGCTCACCGTTTACTTCATATACAACATCCGCAACGTAATGCCTGATACTGTCATCATATCTGAGTTCGTATACAACACCCTCAACGGGTAAAGCGTTTCTTTTTTGTTCTTCAATATCACCCTGTAATAAATTTACGCCTATAAAGCCCATTATCGAGAACATCAGAATACCGCCGCCGATTATAAACAGTATTATTGCCACCACAACATTTCCTTTTTTAGAAATTTTCATGATCATACACCTCATATAATTATTCAGAATGAACTGTTACTAACCTGATCATAACAAAAAAGCTGCCTCTCTACGCACAAGTGGTAAAAAAAGCAGCTTTTCGGGTAAAAATGGCATAAATTGCAGATGAGTGTAAAAATCAGTCTACAAGCTCGGGGTCAAAGCTTTCTTTCCAGGGAAGACCGAACTTGTTAAGATCATCCATAAACGGATCGGGATCAAATTCCTCGATGTTGTGTACACCGGGTTTGTTCCACTTTCCTGTGAGCAGCATTGCTGCGCCTATCATAGCGGGTACGCCTGTTGTATAGGATACAGCCTGAGATCCGACTTCCTTGTAACATTCCTCATGATCGCATACATTGTAAAGATAATAGGTTTTGTCTTTACCGTCTTTTTTTCCGATAAATATACATCCGATATTAGTCTTGCCCTTTGTTCTCGGACCGAGGGAAGCAGGATCCGGCAGAACTGCTTTAAGGAACTGAAGCGGTACAATCTGTTTGCCCTCAAATTCTATTGGCTCAATAGAGGTCATACCGACATTTTCAAGACACTTCAGATGAGTAAGATAACTCTGACCGAATGTCATGAAGAAACGGATACGCTTGATACCCTTTATGTTGAGCGCAAGAGATTCAAGTTCCTCGTGATGGAGAAGGTACATATCTTTTTCACCTATCTCGGGGAAGTTGTATACACGCTTTATCTCCATAGGCTCAGTTTCTACCCACTTGCCGTCTTCGATATAGCTGCCCTTTGCGGAAACCTCACGAATGTTTATTTCAGGGTTGAAATTTGTAGCGAAGGGATAGCCGTGATCTCCTGCGTTGCAGTCAAGTATGTCTATATAATTGATCTCGTCAAACTCATGCTTCATTGCATAAGCAGAGAATACACCTGTTACACCCGGGTCAAATCCGCTTCCTAAAAGTGCAGTGATACCTGCTTTTTCAAAACGCTCACGGTAAGCCCACTGCCACTTGTACTCGAATTTAGCGGTATCAAGAGGTTCATAGTTTGCAGTATCAACATAGTTTACCTTTGTTGCAAGACAAGCATCCATTATTGTAAGATCCTGATAGGGGAGAGCAAGATTTATCACAACATCAGGCTTGAACTCATTTATAAGTGCAATAAGCTCGTCAACGTTGTCAGCATTTACCTGAGCAGTAGATATCTTTGTTTTTCCTCCTTCAAGTTTTGCTTTGAGGGCGTCACATTTTGACTTTGTTCTGCTGGCGATACAGATTTCCTCAAAAACATCAGGGTTCTGACAGCATTTGTGAACACAAACACTTGCCACGCCTCCTGCGCCGATGATCAATGCTTTTCCCATTTTAATAACCTCCTCGTCTGTTTGCAGGGGAAAAAGTTCTGAATTTATCTCCCCAAAAACACTTTTGCAGATCAGCAGAGTCTGATCCGAAAAGTAAAATAAACAAAATCATGTCACTTATGAGTGTAATTCGCCTTCCATGAGCTGTTTTGTAACATAGGTAGGAAGGGCAAAACAGCCTTTGTGAAGCCTTGTGTTATAATACTGAGTATCTATTCCGAGTCTGTTCCATGCACCCTCATCAAGATCATGGAGCGGATGATATTTTTTAGAAGCAAAGCCGAACAGCCAGTGTCCCGACGGATATGTGGGTATATGAGCCTGATATACCTTACATATAGGGAAGAACTCAACTATTTTTTTATGAGCCTGACGCATAGAGCGGGCGTAGGTCTTATAATAGGGGCTTTCATGCTGATTGACAAGAATTCCCGAATCATTGAGGGCCTTGTAGCAGTTTCCGTAAAATTCGGTTGTAAAAAGACCTTCACCGGGTCCTATAGGATCAGTGGAATCAACGATTATCAGATCATACTTATTCTCTACCCCTCGAACAAAACGGAGCCCGTCATCAATATACACATGAACTCTCGGGTCGCTGAGTTTTGAAGAAACGGAGGGCAGAAATTCTTTGCAGGCATCGACCACCATTCTGTCTATTTCGACCATATCGATACGTTCTATACTTTTATATCTTGATAATTCCTTGACTGTACCGCCGTCACCTGCGCCGATAACAAGAACAGTCTTTATATCCGGATTAGTTGCCAGGGGAACATGGGTTATCATCTCGTGATAGATAAACTCATCCTTTGTAGTCAACATTATCCGGTCATCGAGTACAAGCACATCGCCAAATTCGGGTGTGCTGAAAATTTCAATACGCTGAAACTCAGATTGAGCACTGTATTTTTGTTTATCACAGCGTATAGAGAAACGGACATTTTGTGTCTGTTCCTCAGTATACCACATTTCCATATATAGTATCTCCCTATCAGTTTATAGTTCTTAGTGAATAATTGAATATTAATCGCCTCAAATACTTCGTCAAGGTCTTAGTTTGACAGTATTTCTCGCTTAATGGAGGTGGATCAGAGCATGACGTTGATTTTTTCGGTGTTCATGTCTTCGGCACCGAGGAGGTTGCAGCCTTTGGCTTTTGCATAGGTGATGTAATCCAGCGCATCCTTGGTGATAAGTTCGCCGGGTGCGAGTATAGGAATACCGGGAGGATAGCACATTACAAATTCTGCGCAGACCTTGCCTTGAGTTTCGCTCAGGGGCAGCTGAACCTTTTCCGAATAAAAAGCCTGCTGGGGAGAGCATACAACATGGGGTTCGATGTATTCATTCTCAAGCATACCGGCAGGGTCTTTGGTGTAAAGACGCTTTATCTCAGACATGGCAGAAATAAGCCTTTCGATATTGAGCATACTGTCGCCTACAGAAATAATCGCAAGAATATTGCCGATATCACCGAACTCTATCTGAATATCAAACCTGTCACGCAGTATATCATAGACCTCAATTCCAGCAAGACCGATATCCCTTGTATGTACGGACAGCTTTGTAGGATCAAAGTCAAATATATCATCACCGTTTATAAGCTCACGTGAAAAGGCATAGAAACCGCCTATTTTGTTTACCTCTCTTTTACCGTATGACGCAAGCGTTGTTACCTTCTCAAAAATAGCCTTGCCGTTCATGGCAAGATTCTTCCTTGAAATATCAAGGGAAGTCAGAAGCAGATAAGATGCGCTTGTTGTCTGTGTCAGATTAATTATCTGACGGACATATCCCGGATTCATATCTTTCCCCAGAAGCAATACCGAACTCTGGGTAAGGGAACCGCCTGTTTTGTGCATACTTACCGCAGCCATATCCGCACCTACGCTCATAGCAGAAAGCGGCATATAATCTCCGAAGTAAAAATGCGTTCCGTGTGCTTCATCCACAAGTACTTTCATACCTGCCGCATGAGCGATCTTTACTATTTCCCTGAGATTGGAGCAGACTCCGTAATAAGTAGGGTTGTTTACTATAATTGCTTTGGCATCAGGGTTTTCTCTGATAGCCCTTCTGACCGAATCCACTGACATTCCCAGAGGAATACCTAACCGTTTGTTAACTCCGGGATCAACATATACGGGAACAGCGCCGCATACGATAAGTGCATTTATGCTGCTTCTATGAACATTTCTCGGCATGATTATCTTATCGCCGTGTTTGCATACGCTCATTACCATAGCCTGAACAGCACTTGAAGTACCGTTGACCATAAAAAAAGCATGAGCAGCTCCGAAGGCGTCTGCCATAAGCTCCTCAGCTTCTCTTATGACGCTGACGGGATGACAAAGGTTATCCAGAGGCTTCATGGAATTCACATCAATGCTCATGCACTGCTTTCCCAAGAAATCGAGCAGCTCGGGATTACCTTTGCCCTGTTTGTGCCCGGGTACGTCAAATGAAACTATTCTGTTTTCTCTGTATTCATTAAGCGCCTCAAAGATAGGCGCTCTGTTTTGTTCAAGTTTCATGTATCAGTCCTCATTGTAAACATTAGTGCCGCTGAAGATCTCGATCATTTCTCTTCTGAGGCTGTTCGATATGGCAAGCCGTTCTTTTGGCGGTATTTCATAAACATCGGTTTTAAACAAATAGTTCTGAAGCTCTAACTCTTTGATAAGCATCTGAGTGTGGAAGATATTTGCCTGATAAACATTAATATCCACCGTGTCATATCTTTTCAGAGTTTCGGCTTTAATAAAATCCTGTATCGAAGTAATTTTATGATCGATAAAAAGCTTTTTCCCGTCTTCATTTCTTGTAAATCCCCGGACACGATAATCAATTGTAATAATATCCGAGTCAAAGCTGTCGATAAGAAGATCCAGCGTATTAAGCGGTGATATCGTACCGCAGGTGGAAACATCAATATCCACTCTGAAAGTAGCGATAGCATTGCCGGGATGATATTCGGGATAGGTGTGTACAGTGACATGACTCTTATCCAGATGTGCCGCAACTGATTCCTTTTTCTGTGCAATAAGCCAGCTTCCGCAGTTACAGGAGGGGTCTACTGTTTCCGGAAGACCTTTTTCGGAAATGAGCAGGGTAACACTGGCCCCCTGAGGGTCATAATCCTGCTTTGAGATATTGAGCACTGACGCTCCGATCATTTCCGTAACCTGACAAAGAATATTTGTCAGACGTTCGGAATTGTATTGTTCATCAATATATGCAATATAGTCCTTCTGTTCACGTTCTGTTTTGGCATAGCATACATCATATATATTAAAACTTAGTGTTTTTGTCAGATTGTTGAAACCGTAAAGCCTGAGTCTTTTATTCAATTTGAAATCACTGCCTTTTTAACATCAGCTTTCGCTGAGCTTTTTCATTATCATGTTGGCGCACATATAAACATTGCCGCCGCCGATAGTAATGATAAGGTCATCAGGACCTGCCTTTTCAGTGACATAATCGGTGATCTCCTCAAATGTCTTGAACCATACACAGCCGTCGATCTTATCGGCAAGGTCTTTGGCATAAATATTAAAGGTGTTTGTTTCTCTTACAGGTAATATCTCTGACAGGATACAGTGATCGGCAATAGACAGTACCTCTGCAAATTCATTAAGGAAAGTAAATGTTCTTGAGTAGGTATGAGGCTGGAAAACGACCCAGACATTTTTGTAACCCATACTCATAGCAGTTGTAAGAGTAGCACGAAGCTCAGTGGGATGATGCGCAAAGTCATCTGCAACGGTAATTCCCTGTGGTTTTCCCAGTATCTCAAATCTTCTGTGAGCTCCATTGAAGCTATCCAGTGCTTTTGCTGCCTTTTCGGGATCAACACCCATAGTAATAGCGGCAGACGCAGCAGCAAGGGCATTCATAACGTTAAACTTGCCGGGGACTCCGAGAGTCACTGAACAGATCTTTTTACCGTTGTGTATGATGTCAAAGCTTTCACAGACATTGAATTCGGTTATGTCGGCACGGAATTCGTTATTCTCACCGAAACCGAAGGTTACTATTTTTTTGCCTTTTTCTTCCATACCGCGTACACATTCCATAGTGTTTGCATCGTCGCCGTTTACGACGAGAATCTCTGAAGTCTGGTCGGCAAACTGAGTAAAAGACTGTTTAATGCGGTCAAGAGTACCGAAATAGTCGAGATGATCCTCATCTACATTCAGTATGACCGTAACAGCAGGCCACATATGCAGGAAAGTATCTACATATTCACAGGCTTCACATACGATTATATCGGATTTACCTACTCTGCTGTTGCCGCCGATAAAGGGAAGCTTTGCACCGATTATAGCTGTAGGATCAAAGTCAGACATAGTGAAGATCTGAGTAAGCATGGATGTGGTAGTAGTTTTTCCGTGGGTACCGCATACTGCAACGGAATTTTTGAATTTTTCCACAACTGCTCCAAGCATTATACAGCGTTCTATCGCAGGGATATTGTGTTCTTTTGCAGATACAAGCTCCGGGTTATCAAGCTTGACAGCGGCAGTGTATACAACCAGATCAGAACCCAGAACATTTTCGGGAAAATGACCCATTGTTACGGGAATACCGTATGAACGTATACGTTCAAGTGTATCAGATTCGGCAACATCGGAGCCGGTTATTTCAAAACCTTCGTTATGGAGTATCTCGGCGAGAGGACACATACCCGATCCTCCTATGCCTACAAAATGAATCCTCTTAACATTATCAAGCAGATGTTCATAGTTCATTGCCACACAAAGCACTCCCAATCGTATTAAAAATATAAGTCAGGCTCAGCCTGAAGTTTCTTTGTAATAAGAAACTATTCCATATCACATTATATTCTTTATTTTTATAAAAATAAAGGGTTTGTACAAAAATTCTGCATTATTATAATAAAACATTCGTATTTCGGGAAAAAATTGCCCATTACGACTATAAAATCAACTATACACCATTATATAACAAACCGCCCTGTATTTCAACAAATATTTCAATTACGAACGGGTGATTTTTTTTCATATTACAGATGTGTCCTTATAACAGGATTATTGACAGAAAAATGATAATAATTCGATAAAAATATTAAAACGGCTGCCACTCTGACAGCCGGACGATATTATTTTTGGTTGGTCACAGCGTATATGTGTTTATTACTTGTCCTGAATACGATAACCTTGTCTCCTTGTTTCAGAGTGTTGAATTCACCATGAGTCTGCCTGTATCTGATCTGAGGACAGTACTGCCTGTTATCAGGAAACCATACGCTGACATATTCGGTATAGGATACAGAACCTGTTTCATCATTGCTGACATATGCCTTAGTGAATGTGCGTACAATTATACCGTTGTCACATATGCCATACTTTGTAATTATCAATCCCAAAATCACACGAAGGACAGTTACTATACCCAAGACAAATACGCCGATACCGAAATAATGAAGAGAAGGGGACTCTGCGCCGTCCTGTGACACTACATGAAGACCTGACAAATAATTCATTACAAAGAAGCAAGCGCCTAAAAAAATCACAGAAATGATAATATGACCTATGGATGTAGATATATGAATTCTTTTAATAAAACTCCGTTCCTCATCAGTCAGGTCACTGCGAAATAAAAGATCCTTTGGTTTGGTCGAAAATTTTTTTATGTTATCCGGAAATTCGGGATCGAACGGCATATTATCATCTCCATAAAATAAGTATAAAAATATCGTCCCATTGCATAAAGCAAAAGGACGAAACTGGAGCGGATGACGAGGCTCGAACTCGCTACCTCAACCTTGGCAAGGTTGCGCTCTACCAGATGAGCTACATCCGCATATGTTTTACTGTTTCTCTCAGCGACAGTTATCATTATAAACTATGTTACGACAATTGTCAAGCATTTTTTTGAAAAAAATTTAATTTTTTTATAATTTTCCGCATAGATTGTTTCAGAGGTGAAGCTGATGTTCGATCTACTTAGCAATCTGATAGGAAAAATATCATTTTTATTCATTCTTCATGTAACGGGAGCGGGGCAATTTCCGAAACCGCTTTCGGAGAAGGAAGAAAAGGAAACACTTGAAAAGTACCTGGGCGGCGACAGTGATGCCGGAGATAAGCTTGTAGAACATAACCTGAGGCTTGTAGCGCATATTGTAAAAAAATACTATGCCACAGGTGCAGATCCCGAGGATCTTGTTTCTATTGGGACAATAGGACTTATGAAAGCGATACGTACTTTTTGCCCCGATAAAAGCATACGTTTGTCGAGTTACGCCTCAAGATGTATCGAGAATGAGATACTCATGTATTTCCGTAGTGCAAAAAAGAGTGCAAAGGATGTTTCGATCAATGAAGAAATAGATTCCGACGCAGACGGCAACGCATTGACACTGATGGATACAATGGCGGAGGAAGACACTATTGTAGAAGATCTTGATATAAAAATGAAACGTGAAAATCTCAGAAGGTATATAAATGAGGTTCTTTCCGAAAGAGAAAAACAGATCATAAATTTCCGATACGGCCTTGACGGAAAGGAACCGCTGGCACAGAGGGAAATTGCAGCACTACTGGGAATATCAAGATCATATGTTTCGAGAATAGAAAAGAAAGCGCTTCTTAAACTGAAAAAACGCTATGAAGCATAAAAACAAAAGCTGCCCGGACCGGACAGCTTTATAATTATTTGTTTTTATTTCTGAAAATAAATTTTTTAAGCTCGTCGGTAATATTCCCGTATTTTATAGATTTAAGCTTAGGAAATGAACGCATCAGTCTGACCTGCTGAAAGTTAAGCGTTTTGGTGAATTTTGAGTAAGCCCCCGATATTTTTTCTACAGCGGCAGAGGAATTGACTTTTGTATCAAGATCCTCTTTTATTGAATTTATGCTCATAGAAAGCTCTTTGAGCTTGCCGTCAAAGCTTGAAAATCCTGCTACAGTAATAATAAGATCGGCAGTTACGATTATAAACAAACCTAAAGAAATGATATGGAACAATGTAGGATTGACCATGTCTGTAAGTCCGAGGAAGAAGGGGTGTATAAATTTTACAAGCAGCAAAGACAGAGTGCCGAAAGCGAAAGCCCCCAGAAGACATATCCTTCCGTTCAGATTGAATTTAAAATCATAGTAATCCCACCATCTTGCGTTAAAAAGCTTTTCCATGACTACAGATGTGATATATTCAAGGGTGCAGCATAAAAAAGCGGACAGAATAAACAGCCATACAGGATCTCTGCACCATCCTAAAAATATAACATCAATAAGTGCGCCGAAACCGTATATCGGAATATAAGGTCCGTTAAGAAAACCTCTGTTTACCACTTTTTTCTGACGGATGGACTCAACAATACATTCATATACCCAACCTATCATGCTGTAGACGACCAACAGGAAAAAATACTTTTCTACTGTAATCAAATCAGGCATTAAAACCATTCCTCCTGAACTTTTTTTTGATCTTGTTCTTAAAACCTCCGACAGTTTCCCTTGTGGCACAGAGCTTATCGGCAATACACAAAATAACTGCCTCACGATACCTTGGCGGTACGGGAGTCAAAGGGAACATATGACGTTTTATCATATTTTTTTCTATCTTGCCGAGGTCAAAAACTTTTTCTGCATTTCTGAGAGCTATTCCCGGATGAGTAAAACCGTGAATACGGTTAGCTTTTGTAGGTTCGTGCCAGTCATAAAGAAAATAGTCGTGCAAAAGCGCGCCTCTGACCATTGCCTTCTCGTTTACTTTTATTCTGAGCTTTTTTGAGATCCTCAGGCACATAGAAGTAACATAAAGAGAATGATCATAAACACTGAAACTGCCATGCTGAATACATTCTTTTTCTATCTTCATACCATCCGAATCAAGTATATCGGAACCGTGTTTAATAATGATATCATGAAATTTTACCTTATTCATCAGAAACCTCCGGACGCAAAAAGGGCATAATTTCTCCATACGATATTATAATACCATATCCGTGCTTTTTTTTCAAGAAAAACAGCTGCAATTTATACAGTCAAAATGTAGATTTACAGTCATTTTCCGACACTTTTTTTATCAAAAAATGGTAATTTAATGCCTTTGATCATGCAGCGCTCGCATAGGATAGTTCTGTTTTCTGTGTCTCCGAGGTCCAGGGCTCCTCGCCCTGGACCTCGCAAGTGGCTCGAGCCACTTGACCCGCAAAATTATATACTTTTTTCCTATCCCGAACTTTATCGCAAAAGTCAGGAATAAATCAGATGAAGTGAAATTGTCAGAGCTTGGCATCTCATTTTTCATAGCTGACATTTGTTTTGTTTGTCATTGAGCTGCTTAAAAAGCCTGATACGCGGGCAGTGAAGCTTGAACGGCGAGTTCAGAGCGGATGCGAAGCGGAGCGATACCCGCGTTTAGGGTCCGGCGGCTCGCC
>CACWRT010000015.1 GCA_902763365.1 uncultured Ruminococcus sp. | reverse complement strand
GTATATATTATAGAGAATACAGCACAAAAAACTTTTTTATTTTGAAACTCCCTATTTCCCCTACCCCCCAAGTGAAGCAGCATTTGTGACTAAGTTTAACTATTCACTATTCACTATTCATTATGAACCTGTTGCAGTTATAGAAAAAATTCTGAAAAAAATGGTACAGCCCGGAGCAGAAGCAATTTATGCTTCATATTCCGAGCTGTCTGATCATTTTCTAACTATTAATATGGTAATAATCACAAAATAAGATAAGTGCTGAGCCATTACCTGGTTTTAGAGTCCTGGAGCGCTGCAACGCCTGTTTCGCCTGTTCTTACACGGACGATATCTTCAACATCACTTATAAATATCTTACCGTCACCGATATGACCTGTATAAATAGCTTTAACTGCCGTGTCAACGACCTTTTTGACGGGAACTTTGCATACAACGATATCTACTCTGATTTTCGGAAGAAGGTTCATTTCAACCTCAACGCCTCGATAATAAGCAGCTTTGCCCTTCTGAACACCGCAGCCTAAAACGTGGGTTACTGTCATACCCGTAATTCCTATTTCGGTAAGAGCTGTGTTGAGGTCAGTGAATTTGCTTTGCTTTGTTATGATGGTAACCTTTGTGAACTTTACGCCGTCAGAGGTAGAAGGAGTATCGGATTTTTTCTCCAGAGTGACTTCAACAGCCTTTTCAGGGGGAACATCACCATCTTTGAATTCTTCTGTTGTATCGCCTGTAAGAACCTGGGGAACAGGCATAAAGTCTGCATAGGAGCTGGAAAGACCATGTTCTGTAAGGTCAAGACCTCTTACTTCTTCTTCTTTGGAGGCACGCAGACCTATAGTTTTCTTGAGTACAAGGAAAACGAGGGACATGATGACTGCCGTATAAACGCCGATACAAAGTATACCGAGAGCCTGTTTTCCAAGCTGAGTAAATCCGCCGCCGTAAAGCAGACCCAGAGTGCCTTCGTCTTTGGAGAAGATACCTACTGCGAGAGTACCCCAGATACCGTTGCACATATGTACAGCTACCGCACCGACAGGATCATCTACTTTGAGCTTGCTGTCAACTACTTCTACTGCGATAACAACGATAATGCCGGCAACTATGCCTATTATGATAGAACCAAGAATATCTACAGTGTGACAGCCTGCTGTAATAGCTACAAGACCTGCAAGCGAGCCGTTAAGTGACATTGAAACATCAGGTTTGCCGTTTTTGATCCAAGTGTAGATCATTGTTGCGCAGGTTGCAACCGCCGGGGCAACTGTTGTTGTAGCGAAGATCTGAGCAAGCTGAGTAACATCTGTAGCAGCTGCGCCGTTAAAGCCGTACCATCCGAACCAGAGGATGAACACACCCAATGCGCCCAGAGTCAGACTGTGACCGGGAATAGCTCTCGGCTTGCCGTCTTTGGTGTACTTACCGATACGGGGACCTACCATAGCGGCACCGATGAGCGCAGTTATACCGCCGACAGTATGTATGCAGGCAGAACCTGCGAAATCTACAAAGCCTAACTGTGCAAGCCATCCCTGACTGTTCCATACCCAGCCTGCTTCTATCGGATATACTACAAGGCTTATAATTCCGCTGTAGATGCAGTAGGAGATGAACTTGGTACGTTCTGCCATTGCGCCTGATACTATGGTTGCTGCTGTTGCGCAGAATACGAGGTTGAATACGAAGGACGACCAGGGGAAATTATTGAAATCTGTGAATATCTGTAAATTTGGTACACCGATAAGACCGAAAAGGTAGTTTTCAGACATCATAAGACCGAAGCCTAAGAAGATGAACATTACTGTACCGATACAGAAATCCATAAGGTTTTTCATGATAATGTTACCTGCATTTTTAGCTCGTGTAAATCCTGTTTCCACCATTGCAAAACCGCATTGCATGAAAAATACAAGAGCTGCGCCTATAAGGTACCATATTCCTATAGTAAAACTGTTTGATTGACTGACTGCCTGTTCAACAACAGACTGCATATTTGAATCCATATTTATCCCTCCGATTAAAATAAACAGCGCGCATACACTTTCGCCTCTGGAATAATCCTTCGGGTTTGTGTATGCACGCCTTTGTGCTTTAGCTTTATTATTATTCTTTTGTCCGCTGCTTCTGCTTGACACTGCGAAACTTTTACGCTTATCTTTATTCTGCTTTTATTTGCTTTCCAAACTTCTTAAATTGAATTGTTGCTTTCGCCTGCCGCATATAAAGCTTGATACGCGGGCAGTGAACCCTGAACAACGAGTTAAGAGCGGATGCGAAGCGGAGCGATACCCGCGTTAAGCGACCGGCGGCTCGCCGGTTAAACGCTGAAGAGGATCTCGCCGTAGGATGGGTAGGGCCAGTATTTTGCGGAAGTACTGCTCTCCATTGAGTCGCCGATCGAACGAAGTTCGTTCATAAGACCGAATACGGTTTCACGATAATATTTTGCGCGGGTAAGATTATCGTTTTCGAGATCTGCTGCCTTATCAATGGAAACTTTTAGTTCGTCTGTTTTCTTTACGAAAGCTTCAAGTTCATCTGAAAGCTTTTCTATAAGCTTTGTTTCTGCATAAATTGAGTAGCTGCTGTTAAGAGACTTTTTCGCTGACGCAGCGTCGCTGAGCTTGTTTATAAAGGCGATAACTGCGGGAGTAATATTCTTTTCCGCCATATCGACCATGGTAAGCGCTTCGATCCTGAGCTGCTTGTAATAGTGTTCCAGCTCGATCTCATATCTTGCGCGTATCTCGGCTTCGGATACAATGCCGTTTTTAACAAAGAGGTCGATATTTTTCCTGTCAACGTAGTGCGCCATTGCCTCGGGCAGGGAACGGTAATTGCAAAGACCTCTTCTTTCGGCTTCTGCAACCCATTCATCGGAATAGTTGTCGCCGTTGAAGATGATATTCTGATGTTCCGTAAATGTACGTTTAATAAGCTCTTTCAGTGCTGTTTCAAGGTCTTGTGAATCCTTCAGCTCGTCATAGAACTGTGAAAGTTCTTCTGCTACCATTGTATTGAGCATATAGTTGGGGCAGGCAATGTTCAGGGAAGAGCCCAGCGCCCTGAATTCAAACTTGTTGCCCGTAAATGCAAACGGAGAAGTACGGTTTCTGTCCGAGGTGTCTTTTTTGAAGTCGGGGAGAACGTCAACACCTGTCAGCATATCGGGTTTTCCGCTGCTTGTGAACTTTGTACCGTTTATAACGGAATCTACAAGCGCACCCAGGTCGTCGCCCAAATACATGGATATGATAGCAGGCGGAGCTTCATTAGCGCCAAGTCTGTGGTCATTTCCTGCTGATGCAACGGTAAGTCTGAGAAGATCCTGATATTCATGCACTGCTTTTACTACAGCTGCAAGGAAAAGCTGGAATTGCAGATTATCTTCGGGATGCTTGCCGGGGTCAAGAAGATTTTCGCCTGTATTTGTTGAGATAGACCAGTTATTATGCTTGCCCGAACCGTTTACACCTGCAAAGGGCTTTTCGTGGAGAAGACATACAAGACCATGTTTTTCGGCAGTTTTCTTCATGACTTCCATTGTAAGTTCATTGTGGTCGGTAGCTATGTTTGAAGTAGTAAATACAGGCGCAAGCTCATGCTGTGAAGGAGCTACTTCATTATGCTTTGTTTTTGCAAGTATACCAAGCTTCCAGAGCTGCTCGTCAAGGTCATTCATGAAATCGGAAACCCTTGTTTTTATTGAGCCGAAATAATGATCCTCAAGCTCCTGACCCTTTGGAGCTGGCGCACCGAATAATGTGCGGCCTGTGTAGATAAGGTCGGGGCGTTTGTCATACATTGTCTTATCAATAAGGAAGTATTCCTGCTCGGGACCTACTGTAGTGGTAACTCTTGTAACATCTTTCTTTCCGAGAAGATGCAGAAGCTTTACTGCAACATTACTCAGTCTTTCCATAGAACGCAGCAGGGGGGTTTTCTTATCCAGCACCTCTCCTGTATATGAGCAGAATGCTGTTGGAATATATAATGTTTTATCGCGGATAAATGCGGGTGAAGTCGGATCCCATGTTGTATAGCCTCTGGCTTCAAATGTTGCGCGAATACCGCCCGAGGGGAAGCTTGATGCGTCCGGCTCACCTTTGATAAGCTCTTTGCCCGAAAATTCCATAATGATCTCGCCTTCTGAGGTGGGGCAGATAAAGCTGTCGTGCTTTTCTGCGGTTACCCCTGTCATAGGCTGGAACCAGTGTGTGTAGTGAGTGCATCCCATTTCGACTGCCCAGTCCTTCATTGCATTTGCAACTGCATTTGCAACGCTGATGTCAAGGGGCTCGCCGTTTTTAATAGTTTTTTTAAGAGCCTTGTAAGTACTGTGGGGCAGACGCTCCTGCATTTTTCGGTCGTTGAATACCATACTTCCGAAGATCTCTGTAACTTTTGCCATATTTATCACTCCTGTAATAATTTGAAAACAGATAAGGACGCTGTAAGCCCCATTGCTTACAGCGCCCTTGCTGCGATAGTTGAAGTATACTCCTTCTGAAACGATTTGTCAATACCTTTTTGCATTTTTTTTTATTCTTCTTGCAAAATAGATTCAAAAACCTTGGTTATTTGCTAAAAAAGGCTTAAAAATGAATGATAATATAAAAAAGTTGCATTTTTCTATTGACAAATCCTTGTCAACGTTTTATAATAACCACTATAGCACCGGCGGGCTTTTGGTAACAGCGCTCGCATTGGTCAGTTCTGTTTTAAATGCCTCCGGCGGGCAGGGGCGCTGTCCCTGCACCCTGCAAGGAGCTCGAGCCCCTTGACCCGCATAATTATCTTATTATTTGCTTTTTATGACTTTTATGCGGATTTTAAGTTTTTTGGCTTTGAAATGCAGCTAAACATACTTTAGTCGGAGACACAGAAAACTGAAATTACTCAAAAGGTAAAGATGAAAAGCAGAAACAATCAGACAAAAGAAAGGACGATCTATATGATTAACCCCGGACACAGTCTTTACGACCCATCCTTTGAGCATGACAACTGCGGAATAGGAGCAGTAGTCAATATCAAAGGTATCAGATCACATAAAACCGTAAATGACGCACTTACTATTGTAGAAACACTTGAGCATCGTGCAGGCAAGGACGCTGACGGCAAAACAGGCGACGGCGTAGGTATTCTTGTACAGATATCCCATAAGTTCTTTAAAAAGGCAGCAGCCCGGGAAGGCATCATATTAGGTGAAGAGAGGGATTATGCGGTCGGAATGTTTTTCTTTCCGCAGAAAGAGCTTCTGAGGAATCAGGCAAAGAAAATGTTTGAAATAATAGCCCGCAAAGAGGGACTTGAGATACTGGGCTGGAGAAAAGTGCCTTCCGATACATCTGTGATAGGTCAGAGAGCCTATGACTGTATGCCTGACATACAGCAGTGCTTTATCAAAAGACCTGATGGAGTTAAAAAGGGCATAGACTTTGACCGAAGATTATATGTTGCAAGGCGTGAATTTGAACAGAGCAACGAGGATACCTATGTTGTTTCTCTGTCATGCAGAACCATAGTATATAAAGGAATGTTCCTTGTCGGTGATCTGAGAAGGTTCTTTACAGATCTTCGTGACGAGGATTTTGAATCGGCGATAGCGATGGTACATTCGCGTTTTTCAACAAACACAAATCCCAGCTGGCAGAGAGCTCATCCCAACAGGATGATAGTTCATAACGGCGAAATAAATACTATAAAAGGCAATGCCGATAAAATGCTTGCAAGAGAAGAAATAATGCGTTCCGAGCATCTCAAGGGCGATCTTGATAAGGTGATACCCGTAGTTAATACCGAAGGTTCTGACTCCGCGATGCTTGACAATACGCTTGAGTTCTTGGTTATGAGCGGAATGGATCTGCCGCTGGCAGTAATGATAACCATACCCGAACCCTGGGACAGAAATCATACCATGAGCCGCACAAAAAAGGACTTTTATCAGTACTATGCCACAATGATGGAGCCTTGGGACGGACCTGCGTCCATACTGTTTTCAGACGGCGATATCATGGGCGCTGTTCTGGACAGAAACGGTCTGCGTCCCTCAAGATATTATATAACTGACGACGGTTATCTTATCCTTTCTTCAGAGGTAGGAGCGCTTCCTGTTCCTGCCGAGAGAATAGTAACAAAAGAAAGACTCCGTCCGGGCAAAATGCTTCTTGTGGATACTGTTAAGGGAAGAGTTATAGATGATGACGAACTGAAAGAGTATTACGCATCCCGTCAGCCCTACGGTGAGTGGCTTGACAGTAATCTGGTCAAGCTCAGTGAACTCAGGATCCCCAACTCCAAGGTTGAAGAGCATCACCGTGAAGAACGCAAGAAGCTTCAGAAAGCATTTGGCTATACATATGAAGAGATAATGAAAGAGATACTGCCAATGGCGGAAAACGGCAGTGAACCTATTACAGCAATGGGAGTCGATACGCCGCTTGCAGTGCTGTCTGATCAGCCTCAGCCGCTGTTCAATTATTTCAAGCAGCTTTTTGCGCAGGTAACGAATCCGCCTATAGACGCAATAAGGGAAGAGGTAGTTACATCTACCACAGTATATATCGGTGAGGACGGAAACATTCTTGAAGAACGTCCCGAAAATTGTAAGGTAATAAAAGTTAACAATCCCATACTTACCTCCACAGATATACTGAAGCTCAAGAATATGAAGGTAAGCGGATTCAAGGTAGCTGTTATTCCCATATTGTACTACAAGAACACAAGGCTTTCAAAAGCTATAAAGCGTCTTTACCTTGAGGCGGATAAGGCATATAATGACGGAGCAAATATACTTATCCTGTCCGACAGAGGGGTTGACGAGAACCATGTTGCAATACCCTCGCTGCTTGCTGTATCAGCTTTGCACAGGCATCTTGTTGCAACTAAGAGAAGGACATCCCTTGCAGTGATACTTGAAAGCGGTGAGCCAAGAGAGGTACATCATTTTGCGGCGCTTTTAGGATACGGAGCAAGCGCAGTAAACCCCTACCTTGCGCAGGAAACAATACATGAGCTTATACATGACGACTTGCTTGATAAGGACTATTATGCTGCTGTTGACGACTATAACAGAGCAGTTCTCCACGGCATTGTAAAGATAGCGTCAAAGATGGGTATTTCTACAATACAGTCATATCAGGGCTCACAGATATTTGAAGCTGTGGGTATCGGCAAAGAAGTTATTGATGAGTACTTCACAGGTACAGTAAGCCGCATAGGCGGTATAACTCTTGAAGATATAGAAGAAAATGCCGATCGGCTTCATACAGCGGCATTTGACCCGCTGAGCCTTGAAACAAATTCCGAGATAGTATCAAGAGGTGAGCATAAGCTGCGCAGCGGCAGGGAAGAGCATCTGTATGATCCGGTTACGATACATACTTTACAGTATGCCGCACGTACAGGCAGCTATGAGCTTTTCAAGGATTATACCCGCAGAATAAATGAGGAGATAAGACCTGTACATATAAGAGGACTGTTTGATTTCAACTATCCCACCGAAAGCGTTCCTCTTGATGAGGTGGAAAGCGTTGATTCTATTGTAAAGAGATTCAAGACGGGTGCAATGTCATATGGTTCGATCTCACAGGAAGCGCACGAGGCCTTAGCCCTTGCTATGAACCTGCTTCACGGAAAGTCAAATTCAGGCGAAGGCGGCGAAAGCAGTGAGCGTCTGCTGACAAAAGGAACTGCAAAGAACAGATGTTCTGCAATAAAACAGGTGGCTTCGGGACGTTTCGGAGTAACATCCGAATATCTGAATTCGGCTGATGAGATACAGATAAAGATGGCTCAGGGCGCGAAGCCCGGCGAGGGCGGACATCTTCCCGGCAAAAAGGTATATCCGTGGATCGCCGCAACAAGACATTCTACCCCCGGTGTATCACTGATATCCCCGCCGCCGCATCATGATATTTATTCAATAGAAGACCTTGCACAGCTTATATATGACCTGAAAAATGCTAACAAAAAGTCACGCATATCCGTAAAACTCGTTTCGGAATGTGGGGTCGGAACGGTAGCCGCAGGTGTTGCCAAGGCAGGAGCGCAGGTAATACTGATCTCCGGCTATGACGGAGGTACAGGCGCAGCGCCGGGAAGCTCAATACATAATGCGGGTCTGCCATGGGAGCTTGGTCTTGCGGAAGCGCACCAGACGCTTATCATGAACGGACTGAGAAACAGGGTAGTTATAGAAACCGACGGTAAGCTTATGACAGGCCGTGACGTTGCTGTAGCAGCTATTCTCGGCGCGGAGGAATTCGGTTTTGCAACTGCACCGCTTGTAACCTTAGGCTGTGCAATGATGAGAGTGTGCAATCTTGATACCTGTCCCTTTGGTGTTGCCACACAGAATCCCGAACTCAGAAAACGTTTCAGCGGAAAGCCTGAATATGTAGTGAACTTTATGAGATTTATTGCGCAGGAGCTGCGTGAATATATGGCAAGACTTGGTGTCCGCACGGTTGATGAGCTTGTGGGCAGAACGGATCTGCTGAAAGTGAGGGATGGTCTGAGTGACAGGGAAAAGAAGATAGACCTTTCCGCAATACTGGACTGCGATCTAAAGGAAAAGATAGTTTATAACGATAAGAATGTCTATGATTTCTGCCTGTCTGAAACCCTTGACGAAAAAGAGATAGAAAAGAAGCTGGGAGCCTCATTCAAAAAGGGCAATGCAAAGAGTATGACGCTTGATATTAAAAATACCGACCGTTCTCTTGGAACAGCCTTCGGTTCGGAAGTTACAAGGAAGTTCGGCAAGTCTCTCAAGGAAGATACATATAAGATCTGCTGCAAGGGCGCAGGAGGTCAGAGCTTCGGCGCATTTATTCCTTCGGGAGTTACGCTTGAGCTTGAGGGTGAAAGCAATGACTATTTCGGTAAGGGTCTGTCCGGAGGAAAGCTTGTTGTTTATCCGCCAAAAGAAAGCCGTTTCAAAGCCGAGGATAATATCATTATCGGAAATGTAGCGCTTTACGGTGCCACAAGCGGAAAGGCGTTTATAAACGGTGTTGCAGGTGAAAGATTCTGCGTGCGCAATTCAGGTGCGTCCGCTGTAGTTGAGGGTGTAGGAGATCACGGCTGTGAATATATGACGGGCGGATATGCCGTTGTACTTGGCAAAACAGGCAAAAACTTTGCCGCAGGTATGTCAGGCGGTATAGCCTACGTTCTTGATGAGGACAGGGACTTGTACAGAAAGCTTAATAAGGAGCTTGTGGAAGTATCCGAACTGAGTGAAAAAGCCGATATCGAAAAACTGAAATCTATGATAGAAGAGCATATAAAGGAGACAGGTTCGGAAAAAGGCAGGAGAATACTTGATGATTTTCAGAATTATCTGCCGAAGTTCAAGAAGATAATCCCGCATGATTATAAGAAAATTACCGAAAAAATAGCAGAATACGAGGGTAAGGGACTTTCCGAAGAGGAAGCACGCATAGAAGCTTTCTATGACCTTACCGGGAACGGATAAGGAGGATCATCATGGGAAAACCAACAGGATTTTTAGAGTATGAAAGAGAAGAAGCGGCTGCCTTCCCGATAAGAGAACGTATAAGCAACTATAATGAATTTCATAAGCCGCTGAGCGAAACGGATCAGAAATGTCAGGCAGGAAGATGTATGGAGTGCGGAGTACCGTTTTGTCAGTCGGGAATGATGATAGGCGGAATGATCTCAGGCTGTCCGCTGAACAATCTTATTCCCGAGTGGAACGATCTGCTGTACAGAGGAGCATGGAAGCTTGCTTACGATCGTCTGAGAATGACGAATAACTTTCCGGAGTTCACCTCAAGGGTATGTCCGGCATTATGCGAAAAAGCCTGTACCTGCGGTGCAGAGGGCGATCCGGTAACTGTAAGAAACAATGAATACGCAATAGTAGAAAAAGCCTATGCCCTGGGCTATGCAAAAGCGCAGCCACCAAAGGTCAGAACAGGCAAGACTGTTGCCGTTGTTGGTTCAGGCCCTGCCGGACTTGCGGCAGCAGATCAGCTTAACAGACGAGGTCACAGCGTTACTGTATTTGAACGCAGTGACCGTCCGGGAGGACTTCTGATGTACGGCATACCGAATATGAAGCTTGAAAAAAGTATCATTGAACGCAGAATACGCATAATGGAAGAGGAAGGCGTAGTTTTCCGTACAGGTGTTAATATAGGCGTTGATATTACAGCAGAGGAAATAATGGAAAGCTTTGACAGAGTTGTTCTTGCCTGCGGCGCATCAAATCCCAGGAATATAAATGCAGAGGGAAGGGATGCAAAGGGGATATACTTTGCAGTGGACTTTCTCAGTTCAACCACAAAAGCACTGCTTGATAACGGTACATCGCCCGAAGGCTGTATTTCTGCCAAGGACAAGAATGTTATAGTTATCGGCGGCGGCGATACAGGAAACGACTGTGTAGGAACTTGTGTACGTCATGGCGCAAAGAGCATTTTACAGCTTGAAATGATGCCCGAGCTGCCCGAGAAGAGAAGCGCAAACAATCCATGGCCTCAGTGGCCAAGGATCCGCAAAACTGATTACGGACAGGAAGAAGCGGCAGAGGTGTACGGAAATGACCCGAGAATCTATCAGGTTACCGTCAAAGAGTTCTGCAAGGATGAAAACGGTGATCTGAAAGCAGCTGTACTTATTGATCTGCGTCCTGAAAAGGATGAAAAAACAGGCAGAATGTTGATGAAGCCTGTTGAGGGCAGTGAGCGTACAGTTGATGCAGAGCTTGTTCTGATCGCGGCAGGCTTTTTAGGAAGCGAAAAGTATGTTACGGACGCTTTCGGAACAGAAACTGACGCTCGTTCAAATGTTGCCTCAGAAAAGGGCACTCATCAGACAAGTACAGAAAATGTTTTTACTGCCGGAGATATGCACAGCGGTCAGTCCCTTGTGGTCAGAGCAATTCGTGACGGAAGAGATTGCGCAAGAGAAGTAGATATGAGCCTTATGGGTTATACAAATCTTTAATAACAATAACAGACTGCCGTATAATTTTTTAATCATGCGGCAGTCTGAAAAATTAAAAATATTTCAAAAAAAGTATTGACAAAAGCGTGAAGATATGATATTATAATGAAGTCGTCAGGACAGCAATACGGAGAGGTATCGAAGCGGTCATAACGAGGCGGTCTTGAAAACCGTTTGTCCGAAAGGACACATGGGTTCGAATCCCATCCTCTCCGCCAATAATTATCCCCCGATGCTTAGCAGCGTCGGGGACATAATTCACCGATGGAGGATTACCCAAGTGGTGAAGGGGATCCCCTGCTAAGGGATTAGGTCGGGAAACCGGCGCGAGGGTTCGAATCCCTTGTCCTCCGTACGATCAATCTAATACGAACTCTGTGGTTATTGTACTTTCAGAGCGGCCTTTGGCATCGTGGTTAGATAACAGAGCACCCTGTAAGAGTTATAAAAGCTCTTGCAGGGTGCTATTTTTGCTTCATTATTTTCTTGCTTATCATCGTATTTATTCAGAAAAAATATGCATACCTGTATTGGGCATTCCTATCTGTAAATACTATATCTGTATCAGTGTAGGTCTGAAGATTCATGCGAACATTTCCTGAACGTTGTCAAGAACGTCTTCGACCTTTGTTACAGCCTTGCGGAAAAGCTTTTTATTTTTGTTTTTGTCTGACATAAGCATTGAACCTGCTGCTCCGAAAATAATTCCTGCTGCAAGACCTGCACCCATACCCTTCATAATGTTTTCGGCTTTTCTTGTCATAGTATATAACCTCCAGAGTATTAACAATTTGTTTGTTGT
Organism: uncultured Ruminococcus sp.; assembly: GCA_902763365.1. GTDB lineage: Bacteria > Bacillota > Clostridia > Oscillospirales > Acutalibacteraceae > UBA1213. Next base: position 23,139 of record CACWRT010000015.1, on the reverse strand, counting down.
CATAGGTAACGTCCTTTCGGTAAAGTGTCTGCTGTGACAATTTAATTATGCCCCGATTTATTGTGTTTATGCGGTTTACAGTAAATTAAAGTATAGTCACACTTACTAATATAAACTGGAAAAAACTGCTTTGTTTTGGATAAGTAACTATTTTTTTTAATTCGCAATTTTTTTTTCTTTAATTTGTTTGACAAAACTTTAAAATATCGTTATAATGCAAGTGTAGTACAAAGTCATGTACTGAAGATCATAATATCTAAATCATTTGAAAGAGGGAAATTTACCATGGCCAAGAAAGCAACTGCTAAAGAAACTAAGACAACCGTTGCTGAGAAGGCTGCTGTAAAGGCTGATTCTCAGGCAGAAGTAAAAGAAACAAAGGCTGCGGCTACAAAGACTGCTGCAACTAAGGCTGCAAAGGCAGAAACAAAGACAACTAAGACAACAACAAAAGCTGTTAAGGAAACAATTAAGGTTGAGTTCCAGTTCGGCGGCAAGAATACCACAGTTGAATCTATTGTTGATTCAATTAAAGAAGCTTATAAGGCTGAGGGCAAGACAGACGCTATCAAGACACTTGATGTATATGTACAGCCCGAGAACAACGTTGCATACTATGTTATCAACGGTGTTGGGGAAGGCAAGAGCGTAAACTTCTGATAGTAGGTTTGTGCAGCCAAATAGAATCATCAGAAAACTCAGTGCAGTGTTTACATATCCCTCAGCGGTATGTGAACACTGTTTTTCTATAAATACAATCGTCCTGTCCATACAAAAACCTCCCATGATCTTACAAGACCACAGGAGGGGAAACGGTAAATAATGAATAGTGGATAGTGATTGACGTGGGACGTCTTGCTTATATTAACTTAATAGTTTTATGAAACTATTAGTGCAATCAATCTGAAAACCATTAACAAAAAACTATACACTATAAAAATCAATCCGCATTAGCTTTGGCTATTTCGTCTATCTGATCTCTTATCCTCAGGAATGCGTCGGTTACAACGGGATCGAATTTCTTTCCCCGCTGTTCTTTGATATTGTCAAAAACAACCGAGGTGGGGAGAGCGGCTTTATAGCTTCTTTTTGCTACGAGCGCATCAAAATAATCGGCTATTGTCATGATCCTTGCGCAAAGAGGGATCTCATCACCGGATATACCGTAGGGATACCCCGAGCCGTCCCAACATTCGTGATGGTACAGGGCAACCGATTTTGCAACCTTCAGGAAGTTTTCGTTCTCTATATCACTCATGGATTCTTCTATAAGCTTTTTGCCGTTTACGGTGTGCTGCTTTATTGTGGCAAACTCCGACTGGGTAAGGCGACCGGCTTTTGTCAGAATCGCATCGGGAATAGTTATCTTTCCTATATCATGCAAAGGCGCCGACATCATGGTGTCGTGCATATAGCTTTCGTCAAGTATATCTTTGTAATCACCGTTGCGCCATAATTCTTTGATAAGGGCTTCGACATATTCGCTTGTGCGTTTTACGTGCTTTCCGGTACTGCCGTCACGTGCCTCTATGATGTTTGCAAAGCTTATAATGATCTGATTCTGTATCTTTTCGATCTCGTTGACCTTTTCGTTTACACTTGTATCAAGCTCGCTTCTTTTGTCATCAAGTGAAAATACAAGGCGGCTTATGAATATTGCCGTAACAAGGAAGCTGAATGTACAGTTGAGTACGACAAGAAGGGTGTTGAGCCAGTAGTCCAGATGATACTGCGGCTCATATTCGCTGAAAAATACGGCAAGATACATGAAGGTTACAAACGCAAGCACCAGCAGAAATTTTCTGAGGAATGAATACAGCTTTCCTTTTTTCTTGATGAATATAGAAATGAATGCCAGCGGTATCAGCAGATAATGGAATCCGGGAGCAAGTCCGAAGAACCGTACCGTACATATCTGATGCAGATAAATCTCAAGCGCCGAACCAAGGGTCAGGAGTATCCAAGATCCCTTTACACGTCCGAGTATAATAACAAACACCGCATACAGGACTACGCAGACAGCATCCATTATCATCATCAATGGGAAGTTTATATAAGAAAAAACTCCCATATAAGCACTGTGCAGAAGTATGCAGGCAAGGAAAAACATATTCAGCGGCGCGCTGAAATATGAATAATCAGAATAATCCTTGTCATCATTATAGGTTGGTGTTCCTGTGAAGAAGTCAATAATACTGCCCTTCTTCTTTTCCTTTTTGGGCTGTTTTGTTTTTGTTTTACTCACGGCGATACCGCCTTTCCGAATTTATTCGGGAGTTTGCAGATAACATCTTTTCTGCATCTCCCCAGCAACTATAAACGATATTTTTACAAAAATACCATAATTTATATAATCATACTACATTTTTATATAGTTTTCAATAGTTTTGATTCTATTTGTTGATTTTTAGTTAATTTGCTGTAATTAGTGACCGCATTTTATGTAATCAAATAAAATAGTTCCCTTTCATAACTATAAACCGCATCAAAATATATAAGACTGAGCTGAAATAAAACCGGTAATAATTTTGCAGGATATCTTCTACGGCGCGGATGTTTTATGTACCACTTTCCGCCGCTTTTTATATTCGGCTGAGTTGTTTTTGCTTTAATCATAACTTTTCTGATTGGTTTGACGATTTGCATAATAAAATCATTAATGCTTTGTAAGAAGTAAATGAAATAAAATAAAAAAAGTATTGCTAATACCTTGCAATTTCTTTCCCGTTAGGCTATAATTATAAAGAAAGTGGTGAAAGGTGCAACAAAGTGGGTCAAAATGGATGAACTTTCCCACTAAATGGTTTTGAGGTGTAGGAAATGCTTATCGGTAATTATCAGCATAATATAGACCCTAAGGGTCGTGTGATAATGCCTGCTAAGTTCCGTGAGGAGCTTGGCGATATTTTCTATGCAACAAAGGGTAAGGATAATACTATCACAGTCCTTTCAAAAGCATCATGGGATGAGCTGGGGCAGAAAATTGCTGCTATGCCTTCCGCAAAAACCGTTCAGATTACAAGATTCCTTTTTTCAAGCGCTGCGGAGCTTGTACCCGATAAGCAGGGCAGAGTCCTTATACCGCAGCCTTTGCGTGAATATGCAGGACTTGATAAGGATGTTGTGATAAACGGAACAGGCTCTAAGGTCGAAATATGGGATAAGGCTTCATGGGATCGCTATAATGAGCTTCTTTCGGGAGACGATGTGTATGATCTTATGAATGAGCTTGAACTGTAATGAGGTGATCTGATGGAATTTTCCCATAAACCTGTTTTGTATGAAGAAACAATGAAGCTTCTTGATATAAAAGAGGATGGTGTATATCTTGATGGAACAGCAGGAGGAGGCGGTCATTCTTCGGGCATACTTTCACGGCTCGGGGATAAGGGCAGGCTTATCTGTGTGGATCAGGACCCTGACGCTATAGAAGCGCTGACTGGGCGTTTTGGTAATGACGGCAGAGTAACGATAGTAAGATCCAATTTTTCTGAAATACCTTCTGTTATTGAAGAGCTTGAAATAGAGGCGCTTGACGGCGTGCTGATGGATATAGGAGTATCCTCTCATCAGCTTGACAGTGCGCAGAGGGGTTTTTCCTATCATCAGGATGCGCCCCTTGATATGAGAATGAGTCAGAGCGGCGCTACAGCGGCTGACCTTGTAAACGGACTGCCGTTCGGTGAACTGGTCAGAATAATAGGTACATACGGCGAGGAAAAATTCGCTAAAAATATTGCCAGGGCAATTGAAAGGGAAAGACAGATCTCTCCGATAGAAACAACCCTTCAGCTTGCGGAAATAGTGAAATCTGCTTATCCCGCTGCCAAGAGGCATGACAAACATCCTGCAAGAAAGACATTTCAGGCTCTGCGCATAGCGGTCAACGGTGAGCTTGACAGGCTCAGTACAGGACTTGACGGCGCATTTGATTCGCTTAAAGCCGGCGGAGTGCTTGCAGTGATAACATTCCATTCCCTTGAGGACAGAATGGTAAAACAAAGGATGAACAGTTTCTGTCAGGGCTGTATATGCCCGAAGGATTTTCCTGTTTGTGTATGCGGCAGAAAGCCCGGGGGAGAGCTTTTGAATAAAAAGCCTGTTACCGCAGGAGAGCGGGAGCTTGAGGAAAATCCGAGAAGCAGGAGCGCGAAGCTCAGGGGAGTTAAAAAAATATTTTGAAGCATATAAAGTGATATTCACGGTCAGAACATGCAGTGTATATTATGTATGCTTTGATCATAGAGGTGAAAGTGTTAATGGCGGGTGAAAAGAGAACAGAAGCGTATGATCTTTCGTTTCTGGAATCCTATGAGGTGGAGATGTCGGGCTCCGATAAAAAATCAAAAAAGAAAAAGAAGAGCGGACAGATTATCAGTATCAGCAACGGCTCGTCTGCAAAGGCACAAAGAAGAAAGCATAATCCCGCAACTATATTTGGTATAAGTTTTCTTACACTGCTTATTGCGGCGATACTGATATCACTTGTACATCTTAATGCCAAGCTTAATGAACTTAATGAAAAAATAAACGCACAAGAAGCTGTGCTGACTGATATGAAAAACAAGGAGGCTCAGTATCAGCTTACTATAGACAGCAAATTTACCGATGATTTTGTAAAGAAATATGCCGAGAACAGTCTTAACATGACACCTGTAAAATCGGCGCAGAAACAATTCATTTCCCTTTCTCAGGGAGATAAGGGAGAAGTAGTCGAGGATAACGATGAAGATAACATATTCAATCGTTTCAGAAAAGCTTTCGGATTATAGTTATAAATCACATATAAAAGTCATATTAGTTTTCATGGGATGAATTATATTGATTATCAGATCGGGCTGTAGTTTTTAACGTCTGCCGATGGCGCAGCGTAAGGGCTTGAAGCCCGGAATATCGTATAATGTTTGGGAAGGTGATCTGATGGCGAAAAAAGGAGCGGCTGCAAAACTCTGGAACAGATCTACGATACTTATGGTCATAATTATCGTTCTTGGATTCGGAACGGTTTTTGCAAGGCTTTTTTATCTCCAGGTATTTCAGGCTGAAGAGCTTCAGAAAAGAGCAGTTGAACAGCAGCTGCATGATACAACAGTGTCCGCCAAAAGGGGAAGCATTTATGATGCAAACGGAAATATTCTTGCTCAGAGTATAACTGTCTGGAATGTGGTGCTTGCGCCTGCAAATTTCAAAAAGGACGACGAGGCAGGACGCAAGATCGTTGCTGACGGTCTTGCGAAGATACTTGACCTTGATAAGGATGAGATACTGAAAAAAACACATGAGGATTCATATTATGTGGTCCTGAAAAATAAGGTTGAAACTAAGATCAGGAATCAGATCCTTGAGTTTGAAGAAAAAATATATAAAGAAAACCGCATAAGCAATGTCATTAATATGATAGAGGACTATAAAAGATATTATACCCATGACAATTTTGCCGGTCCGATACTGGGCTTCGTAGGAGCCGACAGCCAGGGTCTGTCCGGCATTGAATATCAGTATGACGCTGAGCTTAACGGCAATTCGGGCAGAATAGTAATTGCCCAGGATGCACATAATCAGCCTCTTCCGTATCAGTATGAGCAGAAGGTGGAGGCTTCCAACGGCTCTGATATAGTTCTGACGATAGACGAAAATATACAGAGCATTATGGAAAAATACGTAAGAGAGTCCATACGTGAATTCAATGTTGCAAACCGCGGATGCGCAATTATGATGAATGTTAAAACGGGCGCAATACTGGGCTTTGCCTGTGAGGGCGCGTTTGACCCTAACGATCCTTTTGAGATAGCCGACGGCGCTGCGCGCGCAAAGATAGAACAGCTTAAAGGCAAGGAAAAGGAAGAAGCCGAGGCAAATGCGCTGAATGCCCAGTGGAGAAACAAGGGCGTCAGCGATACCTATGTACCCGGTTCGGTATTCAAGATCATACCTGCCTCTGCGGTACTCAGCGAAGGTCTTGTGGACGAGAATACAACATATCACTGCGAAGGGGCATATAGTCCGTATGAGGGAGCAAAGCCTATAACCTGCTGGGATCCTGCTGGTCACGGCATACAGACACTTGAACAGGCACTCTGCAATTCATGCAACCCTGCTTTCATGCAGATCGGCGTGGATCAGCTGGGACGTGAAAAATTCTATGAATACTATGTTGCCTTCGGTTTTTCGGAAAAAACAGGCATCGACCTTCCGGGCGAAAGTGACGATGTGTTCTTCAATAAAACAGACGGGATCTGCGGAATGGATATGATGGACTTGTCCGTTGCATCCTTCGGTCAGAACTTTAAGGTAACTCCGATACAGATGCTGACTGCTACCGCTGCTATTGCAAACAAGGGTAAGCTTATGCAGCCGTATGTAGTACAGCAGGTCGTTGACTCCAACGGCAATGTTATCAGGAATACCGAGCCTGTGGTGAAACGTCAGGTCATAAGCGAAAGCGTTGCTAGAGAAATGTGCGAAATGCTTGAGAGAAACGCTAAATACGGCGGCGCAAAGAACGGTTATATCGCAGGCTATCGTATAGGCGGAAAGACAGGTACATCCCAGAAGATCGTTGATGAACAGGGTAACAAAACAGAAGATTATATCGCTTCATTCTGCGGTATAGCACCTTGTGATGATCCCGAAATAGCGCTGCTTTGCTATTTTGATACGCCTGACCCGAATATAAACTATTACGGTTCGGCAGTTGCCGGTCCGTGTCTTAGAAATATTTTCAACGAAGTGCTGCCCTATCTCGGCGTGGAAAAAGTCTTTGCCGATGATGAAAAGGTGCAGGTGGAAATATCTATAAAGAACTATGCTGAAATGAGTCTTGATGAGGCTAAGGCAAGTGTTGAAAAATCAGGTCTGAATTATGAAATAGTGGGTTCGGGCGATAAGATCGTTGCGCAGAATCCCCAGCCATATTCAAGCGTTCCCGCAGAAGGTACGGTAGTGCTTTATACGGACAACGAGAGACTTGATAAGGTGACTGTACCTGATTTCAAGGGTTGCAGTATTAATGATGTGAATTATATAGCGGCAGGAAGTCAGCTGAATCTTGTGATCGTCGGCTCGTCTGTGGGTGAAACTCAGTCCTATGCAAAATCACAGGATATTCCCGCCGGCAGGGAGGTTGAACCGTACTCTGTAGTTACGGTAATATTTAACCAGGATAACAGTATAATGTAAAAGACGCTTCGTAAAAAACAGGATGATAAATAATGATGCACTTCGGATGTATCAAAGAAAGGGTGCTTAGTTGTGACAAACCGTATTAAAACCGTTCAGAACCCCAGACTCATTGTAATAGCCTGCGATAACGGCAAAAGAGTCGGAGATATTGTTTCTGATGTGCTGAATTTCTGTATGTATAATACGTGCATAAATGATTTTTCCCAGAATACCGATTTTGTTATAGAAAACCCCGAATATAAGGGCGGCTGTCCGGAAAATGTGATAGCCGATACTATCCTGTTTGATGACGACAGTAAATACAGCGGCGAATGTGTAAAGAAATTCCGCAGCAGAGTTACTTCGTATGAAAATGCGATACAACTTTACGGTGAAGATCCTCAGGATGTACTCACCTATTCGAGCGAGCATTACGGCGCTGATGTTGCCTGCCGCAATATATCCGAGAAAAACGGTATTGCAGCATTTGATATTATCGGCAACGGCATACTCAGCAGAGTGAATATAAGCGAAGGAAAATATACGGTGGATGAAGTTCTTGCCTGTACAGGAGTGCTTTTAGCAGCAGGTCTGCCGCTTGCTTCAATAATCAATTACTTTGAAAACTGAGTAATGAAAAATGCACAGTGTGCTTATAAATAAGAAAAGGGTGGAAAAAATGTCGGGAATATGGACAATAGTTGCAGCGGCGCTGTCCTTTGCAATGTCAGGAGTATTGGGTATATGGCTTGTGCCGTATCTGAGGAAAAAGCATTTCGGTCAGACTATACTTGAGGAAGGACCTAAATGGCATCAGGGTAAACAGGGAACACCTACAATGGGCGGTTTTATGTTTATTGCCGCAAGTATAGTTGTGACACTGATATGCGTGATACTTTTCCATATAACGGGAACGGATTCAAGAGGCATCGCCCCCGAAACCACTTTACAAAGTGCAAAAATATATGCAGGCTTGTTTATGGCAGTTTGCTACGGCGCTATAGGCTTTCTTGACGACTATGTAAAGGTTGCAAAAAAACGCAATCTGGGTCTTACACCTAAACAGAAGCTCGTTTTACAGTTTGCTGTTGCTGCCGCTTATCTGTTTACAATGTACCTTTTCGGCGATAAAACGGAAACATTTATTCCGTTTTACGGTATGCTCGATATAGGCGTGCTTTACTATCCCATTGCTGCCATACTCATCGTGGGAATTGTAAATGCAGTAAACCTGACAGACGGTATTGACGGACTTGACGGATCTGTGACTTTTTTTGCAGGTATTTTCCTTATGATGATAGCCGGCTACTGCGGAAGAACCGGTCTTTCGGTAATGGCTGCTTCGATCGCAGGCGGTTGTCTCGGTTTCCTTATATGGAATTTCAACCCGGCAAAGACTTTCATGGGGGATACGGGTTCGCTGTATCTTGGCGGTTATCTGTGTGCATTGCTGTTCGGACTGGATATGGAAATATTTCTGATCCCTATAGGCTTTGTGTATATAGCAGAAATGTTCTCCGTGATTATTCAGGTCACATATTTCAAGATCACAAAGGGTAAAAGGCTTTTTAAAATGAGTCCTATACATCATCACTTTGAGATGTGCGGTTGGTCTGAGGTAAAGATCGTTGTTGTGTTCAGCCTTGTTGAGGCTTTTTTCGGAGCTTTGTCATTGCTGCTGGTTCTTACGGGCAAAAAATAATTGAATTATTAAATTGCAAAATGCTCATGAAAAATGCTTTATGGTTGAAAGAATTATCAATGTTTTATAAATATTAAAATATATGGGATGATGCTCAGCTGCATATGTTGAAATAAAAAATAAATTGTGTTATTATATATAAGATATGAAAAGATGAAGCCGTCGGGATGGGATCTAGCGGCTTCATTATGAGCTTATGTATGAAAGGGAGTGCAGGAATGCCATACAGCAGCAATGCTCCGGCGAGAAAGCTGCCGCCGAGAAGACCTGAGCCTTCACAACATAAAAAGCAGAATACACTAAAGGAAATACAGGGAGGACGAAAGGGAAAAGTTAAAAACAAACTGAAGCTGTTTTCAATTCGTCTCGGAGTGGATATGACCTTTCTTTTTCTTGTAATTGTATTAGTAATAATTGGTGTTATCATGATGTACTCCGCCAGTTATCCAGCAGCTTTGAGATATGAGAACAAGAGCACGTATTATCTGTATAAACAAGGAATATTTGCATTAGCAGGCGTTGCGGTAATGATATTCATGTCATACTTTGATTATCATCATCTTCATATTGTTGCCCCGCTTCTGTATTTCGGAGGATTTGTGCTGCTGTGTGTGGTTCTTGTTATGCCCGGAAACCCTAAAAGATGGATCTCAATAGGAGATTTTTCGTTTCAGGCTTCGGAGCTTGCAAAATTTGCTCTGATACTTGAGATGGCAGACTGGTCCTCAAAGCATTTCCGTGATATGCATACATTTAAAACGGGTGTTCTGCCTCCTGTATTGATGTATGTGGCATATGCGTTCCTTCTTGCCTGTGAACCGCACTATTCGGGAATAGTTATAATAACGCTTCTTGCTGCCGTAATGATGTATATAGGCGGAGTAAGAAAGAGATATTTTGTTATTGCTGCCGCAGCAATCGGAGTAGTATTGCTGCTGCTGATCGTGACAGACAAGCTGGGTTATGCGATGCAGCGACTTGACGGTTGGGGACAGGCTCTGACTTATGTTAACGACGATCTCTGGCAGCATACCTACCAGACAAGAAATTCACTGTATGCCATTGGTTCGGGCGGCATCTGGGGGTTGGGTCTGGGTCAGTCAAGACAGAAGTTTATGTATATACCGGAAGCGCAGAATGACTTTGTATTTGCAGTAGTCTGTGAAGAGCTTGGTCTTGTCGGAGCTTTGATAATACTGAGCATATTCATACTTCTTGTCTGGAGAGGAATAACCATTTCAAAGAGAGCTAAGGACCCCTTCGGTTCAATGCTGGGTACAGGTCTTTCGGCGCAGATTGGTATACAGGCTATACTCAACATTCTGGTTATAACCGACTGGCTGCCTAATACGGGAATAAGTCTGCCGTTTTTCAGTTACGGCGGTACATCTCTTATTATGCTTATGGCACAGATGGGCATTATACTTTCAATATCACGAACTTCAAATCTGGAGAAGGTCTGATATCACTGAAAACAATGAATAACGGTTGTGTGAAGTTGAGAGAGGTGTAATTTCCGCTTTCAACTTTACGCTTTATATCAAGGAGGAAATGCAGATGAGAATTATTTTTGCGGGCGGCGGGACGGCAGGTCATATAAATCCTGCTCTTGCCATAGCCGGATATGTAAGACAGCAGCAGCCTGATGCTGAAATTCTGTATATCGGCTGCAAGGGCGGTATGGAGGAAAGGCTTGTACCTCAGGCAGGATATGATTTCAAGGGAGTAATAGTTCAGGGCTTCAGAAGAAAACTGACTCCCAAGGGAATTGCCGAAAACATTGTTACAGTGAAAAAGGCTATTGGCGCGGAAATTGACGCTAAAGCAATTATAAAAGAATTCAAGCCTGACATTTGTGTCGGTACAGGCGGATATGTGAGCGGTCCCGTTCTTAAAGCTGCCGCAAAGCTGGGTGTGCCTACTCTTATCCACGAACAAAACGCTTATCCCGGTATCACAAATAAAATGCTTGCAAAAAGCGCAGACAGAGTAATGCTTGCCATGCCTGCCGCTAAAAAGCATTTTAAGGGCAAATGCCGCTTTGTCGAAACAGGCAACCCTGTAAGAGGTGAGATACTTACGGCTGAAAGGGAAAGTGCAAGGAAAACTCTCGGTCTTGACGAAAGACCCGTTATCCTTTCTTTCGGAGGAAGTCTCGGCGCACAGATCATTAACGAATCACTTGCCGATATTATATCAAGAAGCGCAAAGGACGGAAAGTATCAGCATATCCATGCTTACGGTCAGTACGGAAAATGGTTTCCGGATCTGCTGAAGGAAAAAGGCGCAGACCTTGATAAGGCTGATAATCTTGATATAAGAGAGTATATAAATGATATGCCGATATGTCTGGCAGCCGCCGATGTAGTGGTGGCGAGAGCAGGCGCAATCACTTTGAGTGAGATACAGGTAAAGGGCAAGCCTTCGGTGCTTATACCGTCACCTAATGTAGCAGAAAATCATCAGTACCACAACGCTATGGCACTTGTTGAAAAAAATGCTGCTGTAATGATCGAGGAAAAGGATCTTACACCCGAAAAACTTACGGAAGAAATAGACAAGCTGGCGTCTGATCCCGAAAGACTGAAGGAGTATTCGGAAAATGCTAAGAAAATGGCTGTGGATGATGCGGCAAAAAGAATATACTCCGTTATCATAGAGGTACTTTCACAGAAACAGTGATTATGTAAGGAGTGAAAGCATGGAAAAACGCTCTTCCGAAAAAGGAAAAAAACGTGAAGGCAGTAAAAATGCTCCCGCAAAGGGTAAGAAAACCGCACCTGTGAATGGTAATAATTTGCCGGACGAAAAAGGTAAACAGCGTACAGTCAGGAAAAAAACTGCTCCGCAGACCTCATCCTCGGGGAAGAGCCGGAACAGCGGACCTGATACAACTTCTAAGAAAACAGCAAAAACAAAACGTAAAACAGCTAAAGAACCCGTACATTCACCTACTGAATCCACATCGGCACGGCTCAGGTCAAAAAACAAACGTCCTGCAAGAAAACGTCCTATGATGCAGCAGGAAGCATATGAGGAACAAAAACGCTTTCTTGAAGGCGAAAAGGATGAAACAGATTATCTTGACGCAAGGACTCTTGAGCCTCCTAAGAAACCTCTCAGCCCCTATGCAAGAAAACTCAGAAAAGTCCTTCTTGCTTTCGTCACAATAATAATTCTGCTGGGAATATGTATGATACTGGCATTCACTGTATTTTTCAAGATAGATGCTATAACCGTGGAAGGAAAGACAAGATATAAAAATGATGAAATAATAAAGTCATCTCAGATAAGCCTTGGTGATAATCTGCTTCTTTATAATACATCTCCTGCGGCGGATAATATTTTAAATGATTTTCCGTATATAGAAACAGTTGATATACAGAAGAGGCTTTTCAATTCCATAAATATAAAAGTGACTGAAGCTAAACCTACTTCTATAGTAGAAAGCGGAGGAAAATATATTGTTCTCAGCAAAAGCGGAAAGATCATTGAAATAACCGATAAAAAAACCTATGATGTTCCTACAGTTTTAGGCGCGAAGCTGACAGATGTCAAACTTTCGTCAAAAATTCGTTATAACGATAAGAATCTGAAGAAATACCTTGACAGGGTGCTTGAAGCTATCAGTGATAATGAACTGAAGGATAAAATATCCACCGTGGATATCAACAATACTTCCGCTATAGTTCTTACAAAAAAGAACGGCTTCAAGATCATTATCGGGAATTTTGAAAATGTTGACTACAAGATAAAAACAGCCGCTTATATCCTGACCAATAATGTTAACGAGGACGCAAAGGGTACTCTCGATGTTTCTCTCGCTTCTGCCGAAAGCGGAAAATCCTATCTGCATCTGGGCGAAGAATCGGAAAGCAGTGTGCCGCAGCAGCAAAGCAGCAAAGAAGAGTCTTCATCAGAACCTCAGACTTCTTCCAACGAAGCACAGCAGGTATCCGAATCCGGAACCGACGAAGGAGAAGAACCGGACGGCGGCGATGAAACAGGAGATGGCGGTGATGAAGGCGGCGATGATTACATACCTGACGACAATACCGGTTATACTCCTGATGAAACACAGGGTGATGACGGAATTTATCAGGAAGACTATACCGAAGATGATAATACAGAGGAAACAGTCTATGAATAAAACCCTGCCAGGATCGGTGATAATATAATGTATGTGAATTCGTATACTATTGGATTATGATTAGTGAAGAATTAAATGTAAAATTTAATTGACATAATGCACAAAAACAAACCAATGAATTTGTGCATTTGACGTAAGAATTTTATTTTTGGCGAAAATTTCGTCTAATGTATTGAAATTATGAGTAAAAAGTGGTAAATTAATAATAGTTATTTTTTACTATGAAAAATTATCTGTCAAGATCCGACAAGATGTTTATATGAAGGGAGTATTATAAATGCCTTACGAATTTGAAAATGCTGATATTGACAGCGTAGTACGTATTAAGGTTGTGGGAGTCGGCGGCGGCGGCGGAAACGCTATCGACCGCATGGTTGATTATGTAACAGGTGTTGAATTTATTTCTATCAATACAGACCAGCAGGCTCTTAACCGCAGCAAGGCAACGCTGAAAATGCAGATCGGTGAAAAGATCACTCACGGTAAGGGCGCAGGCTCTAAACCTGAAATAGGCGAAAAAGCTGCTGATGAAAGCAAGGAACAGATAGCTGAAGTTATAAAGGATGCCGATATGGTATTCATTACCGCAGGCATGGGCGGCGGTACAGGTACAGGCGCTGCTCCTGTTGTTGCACAGATAGCTAAGGAAATGGGTATACTTACAGTCGGTATTGTTACTACCCCCTTCCTTTTTGAAGGAAAGAGGAGAATGGAACAGGCTGAAAACGGTATCGCTAACCTTAAACAGCACGTGGATTCACTTATTGTTATACCCAACGAAAGACTCAAACATATCAGCGAGGAAAGGATTACTCTTCAGAATGCTTTCTTTGCAGCTGATGATGTTCTCCGTCAGGGTGTACAGAGTATAACTGATCTTATAGTTATCCCGGGTCTTGTAAATCTTGACTTTGCAGACGTTACATCCGTTATGAAGGACGCAGGCTATGCGCTTATGGGCGTAGGCGTTGCTTCGGGTAAGGATAAGGCTAAGATCGCAGCTCAGAATGCTATCTCCAGTCCTCTCCTCGGTACATCTATCCAGGGTGCTAAGGGTCTTATCGTAAATATCAAGGCGTCACCCGATATCGGACTTGACGAGATCCAGGAAGCTTCTACTATGATCTCCGAGCAGGCTGATGAAAATGCTATCATCATCTGGGGTGCTGCCCTTGATGAGGAGATGGAAGACGCTATCAGCGTTATTGTTATCGCTACAGGCTTCCCGACTACCGATACCTATGCTCCTGTAGGCAAAAAAGAGGAAAAGAAGTCTCAGTCGCCTTTCCAGTACGGTACACCCGTAAGACAGGATCCTAACCGTTTCGGAGGGGTTTCCAGACCTCAGCCTCAGCAGCCGGTACAGAGACCTCAGCCTCAGCCCAGCTATAATCCTTTTGCTCCTACACCTGCGCCGCAGCCGCAGCCCCAGATCCAGCATCAGGAGGAAGCACCTATATTCCCGAATGCGAATACGACAGTTCCCCAGAGCCGTCCCGCACCGCAGCCTAAGCCTCAGTCTTCAAGCAGCGGAGATTCGGATGAATCTTATATGGATATTATTTCACTTTTCAATAATAAGTAATTAATCATGCCCGTCGGTATCCGGCGGGCATTTTTAAAGAAAACAGTAAAGGTGGCCGATTATGAAAACAAAAAATGTTCTTGATCTGACTGATCTTACGCACAAAGAACTTATGGAGGTGATAAAGCTTGCTGATGATATCCGCAGATGTCCTTCCGATTATGCGGGTGCGTGTAAAGGCAAAATACTTGCAACACTGTTTTATGAACCTTCTACAAGAACACAGATGTCCTTTCAGACAGCAATGCTCCGTCTTGGCGGAACAATAATAGGCTTTGATAACCCCCAGAATTCAAGCGTAGCGAAAGGCGAAAGCCTGAAAGATACTATAACAGTAGTTGGCGGCTATACCGACATCATAGCAATACGCAATCCTATGGAAGGAACTGCCGCAGCGGCGGCAATGTATTCTCCTGTGCCGATAGTTAACGCAGGGGATGGGGGACATCTTCACCCGACCCAGACACTTACAGATGTTGTGACACTGCATAATGAGATGGGAAGACTTGAGGGTCTTACTATTGGTCTTTGCGGCGATCTGAAAAACGGAAGAACTGTTCACTCTCTTATAAAAACACTTTCAACATTCAAGGGCAATAAATTTATTCTGATATCAACTCCCGAGCTTACTATACCTCAGTACATAAAAGATATCATAAATGCTTCCGAATGTTCTTATGAGGAGATTCCATCTCTTGCAAAGGCTATGCCTGAACTGGATGTGCTTTATATGACAAGGATACAGCGTGAAAGATTCGCAAGCGAGGAGGAGTACCGGAAGCAGCACGGTGTTTTCATACTTGACAAGGCTAAGCTTAAAGCTGCCAAGAAATCAATGAGGATACTTCACCCACTTCCGAGAGTAGATGAAATAGATGTGGAAGTAGACTATGATGAACGCGCGAAGTATTTTGAACAGACGGTGTACGGAATGTACGGAAGAATGGCGCTTATAATAAAACTGCTTGAAACATCCCAAAAGGAATTTCCTTCGAGAGTAATGTCCACACATCCGTTCAGATGCAATAATCCCAGATGTATTACAAGCACAGAAAAATATCTTCCGAATGTATTCAGAGAAGCAGGCGGCGATATGCTTATCTGTAAGTATTGCGACGGACGCAGACTTATATAAATTGGTATTATCGTAATGGAAAAGTACACTGTAGGGTTTTCAAAGAAAGATCTTATTTTTTACCGTGTTCTTGTTTTGATAACTATGTTAGTTCTGACTTGTTTTATCATTTTGATTTCAGATAAAACAGATGTATTTCTTATTGTCTGCTTGTCGGTTATGTTTGCCGCAGCAGCGGCGGGTATTATATGGTCTTTTGCAGACGATGGTGTTTTATTGATCGTGGACGGTGAAAAGATCATTGCGGGAAAAAAGGAGCATACTTTTTCTGAAATAACAAATGTAAGTGAATACCGTATTAATACAAGGTTTGCTCATGAATTTACTGTCTCATTCGCAGATGGTGACTTTTATTTGGTAAGCAGCGATTTGAATAATTCTGAAAAATTGTTCAGGCATTTAGCGGACCTTGGCTTTTTAAGCCTGAATGAAAAAGGCTTTTACGAAACAAAATAAAAAGAGAGAACCCCGAAATGCTCCCGGAGTTCTCTTTTTTTACTGCTTTTTTTCATCCTGCTTGCTGTTTACAAAGCCCGCAGCCTGATCTACAAGGTTGTTTACCGTATCGGTAACAGTCTTTTTGTCAACTTTGTCGCCTGCAACCTTAGCGGCAGCACCCGCAGCAGCGGATTTGACCTGATTTACAATGTTTTCATCCTTTGCGGCAGAACCAACAGCGTTCATTACCTGATTTTTGACATTTTCGTTTCCTGCAACGGATTTTACCTGATCGAGAAGTCCCATAATTATAATCTCCTTTCTTTTGATGAACTGTTATATTTAATTATAGTGCAGGAAAGAGAGTTTGTCAATAATAGTGAAATTGTATTACAAGATAAACTTATACTTGAAAAAATTGTAACATGGTTGTATAATTAATAAAAAGCCGTATAACTGTACGGAAAAAATAAAAAAGGGGAATATATATGAAATTTGTAAAAGTACTTGTCGGTATTCTGATCCTTGCAATTGTCGGTGCACTTGTTGCAGGTATTGTGGTTGATAATATCACTTCGGCTGACATCGAGGGCAAGCTTAAAGCTATTGAAACTCCTACCAGCGGAACAAAGACAGCGGCAATAGTCGGTTCTATCTCAAGAACAGGAAAGCTTTCCGATCCTAACGGTCCTCTGGAATTCTATGGCGCTATTCTTCTTGAGACTGATATTGATTACGGTGCTCTTGTTGGTTACTACAGGGATAAGTCCGATGATGATCTGGATATAAAGGTAGTAAGTCAGGAACAGGCAAAGGCAACATTTGGTGATGATTTCCCTGAGGATCTCAGATTCAGTCATCATGATTCGGCACCTAAGGGTTTCTATATAGTTTATGCTTTTGGCAGACCAAGAGATCCGTTTACAATGCTTGACTATCGTTCATATATTGGCGGCTAAACATTTATCCTGTCGGTCCATTGATCGGCAGGATTTTTTTCTTAAAAGTATTGCAAAGTTAACATAGGTATATTATACTTTTATTATAGTTGCTGAAAAGAAAAACGTTGCTGAAAAGAAAAACTATTTGACTTCGGATGTTAATAGTATTATTTACACCGATTAAAAGAATTGGAGATGATCAGTATGTATAAAAATTATTTGTTTGATCTGTACGGTACATTGATAGATATCAATACAGATGAGTGGTGTGACGAGATATGGGAGAGAATGGCGCTTATTTATTCTCTCAGCGGTGCAGCTTATACGGCGAAGGAACTTCATAAAAAGTATGACGAATTTGTTGAAGATGAAAAGAAAAGAGTTCCCAAAGAAAAGTATTCCACGACCCCGGAACCGCTTATTGAAAATGTTTTTATAAGACTTTACGGACTCAAGGGTGTAGAATGTTCTCATGAAATGGCAGCATATACGGGCAGGGTGTTCCGTGCTTTGTCAATAAAGTTTATCAAACTGTATGACGGAGTACATGAGCTTTTTGAAGCTATCCGCAGTCACGGAGGAAAGATATATCTTCTGTCAAATGCTCAGCGTATTTTTACCGAACCCGAGATCAGAATGCTTGGCATCTATGATGAATTCGAATATGTAATGATCTCATCAGACGAAGGCTGTGCCAAGCCCGACAGGATGTTCTATGAACGCATGATGAAAAAGTTTAGTATGAAGCCCGAAGAGACCATAATGATAGGAAATGACTATATCACAGATATAAGAGGTTCTTATGAAGCAGGAATAGATTCTCTGTATCTTGATACCGATATTTCCCCCGAAATAAAGGGCGAACTGCTGGCTAAGTATAAAATTATGAGCGGCAGCCTTTTTGATGCAAGGGATGCTTTGTTCAAAAACTGAGGACTTTATGGTGGTTAATGCACGTAACTCATTTTCGGGATAAAATGCTAAACAATCAGTCATTCTGAGAATGAAAGCGACGATGAATCTTTCTTAGCTGTTTTGTGAAAGAAGTTATTGCTTTCTCTTAGAATGACAGGATTGTTTTATTAAAAAGAAAGTCCGATCACAGTTCATCTATTGAACCAAAAGAAAAACCCATTTCTTCCCATTTTGTAAGCAGCTCATCAAGTATCTTGCTGTTTGTTTCGGAAGTACTGTGCAGAAGAACTACCGCGCCGTTGTGTATACGCGGAATGAGTTTGGAGAAAGCCTCATCGGCAGTAGGCTGGTCATCGTTGTACCAGTCAACATAAGCAAGACTCCAGAAAATCGTTTTGTAACCGAGTGATTTTGCCATCATAAGATTATCAGTGCTGAATTTTCCCTGCGGCGGACGATAGAATTTTTTCATATTCTGTCCGGTAATTTTCTTGTAAAGCTCTTCAACACCCGATATCTCAGCTGAAAAGCTTTTCTCATCTGCTATTTTTGACATATCGGGATGCGTCATGGTATGGTTTCCGACAGTATGCCCTTCGGTGACCATCCTTTTGACAAGCTCGGGAGAGGTTTCGAGATAATTGCCTACAAGGAAAAAAGCAGCCTTTACATTGTGGCTTTTGAGTACATCAAGAATATGTTCGGTATACCCGTTTTCGTACCCTGCGTCGAAAGTGAGGTATATCTTCTTTTTTGTGCTGTCGCCTACGTAGAACGAGTTGTATTTGAGAAGTTCTTCGGACGAGGCATTTCCTGTAGGTGGCTTGCCTTCTTCGTTGTATGATAATCCCCAGTTTACATCGGCAGAAGCAGGGGAAATCAGATTGTCCTTGATACCCGTACCCGAAATTATAAGGGCGGTCATCAGAACCACCGCGCATAGAATTGCCGTGACAGATTTTTTTCCGAAAATCACATACATAAAAAGCACCGCCCTGTAACATTTTTAACTGTTCAATAATATTCGGCAGGTTTGATAACTATTCCTGTTTTATTCTGATGAAGTAAAATTCTTTAGATTAATTCAAAACATACATAGATTGGAAAGCTAAGAGTTCAGAGCAGTTGTCTTTTAAAAGTTTTTTAACTATTTAGTTAAATAATGAGCCGCTCAAAAAACCCTGATACGCGGGCAGTATAGCCTGAGCGGCGAGTTCAGAGCGGATGCGCAGCGGAGCGATACCCGCGTTAAGGGACCGGCGGCTCGCCGGCTCGCCGGCGCGTTAGGGGGACGGCGTCTCGCCGGTAAGCTTTTTAATGACGTCAGAAAACTCTTCAACCGAATCAGCAGCAGATGACAGCATATATTCAAAAAGCATTTCATTAAGGTTTGTTTCGTAAAAGCTTGTTGTCATGCGGAAATATATAATGTTGTCTTCCGTATCAAGATAAAAACAGCCGTGGCTGAGCTTGTTGTTAATCATACAAAGCCCTAAGGCAATTTCCCCCCGGTCTTCTTCCTTTATTCTGAAATTCAAGGGAGAATACAGGTTTATCAGCATCTTTGAAGGGTCAACTGAGAAAAAGAAAAGCATATCTCCGTCCCTGCTGCTGATACTGCATCGTATACTCAGCGCAGTATCGTTACGGATGAAAGGAATATCATTGGAAGACAGAATATGACATATAAGCATATAATGTTTCCACGATTTGGTTGAAGTAATTGTCATAAACAGGACCTCACTTATAAATTGTCAGCAGAAAATCTGCTTTTTCAATGATCGTACAATGAGTAATAAGCTGCATATCCGGTCATCTTGTGCTAATACTATTTTACAATATAGCTTATGAAAAAAAGAAAGAAATAGGTTTGTGGTGATAACTTTCTGAACCGAATTTTTTAAGGAAGGAAAATAATAATGGAATATAATGAAGCAGTCCGCAGAATAAATTCTCTGCTGACATTCGGTGTAAAACCGGGTCTTGAAAGAATAAGAGAGCTTTGCGACAGACTCGGTTCACCCGACAGGGGATTGAAATTCGTTCACGCAGCAGGTACAAACGGTAAGGGCAGTACCTGTACATTCATAGCCGAAACCTTGTCAGAGGCAGGCTATAAAACAGGAAGATTCATCTCCCCGTACATACTTGAATTTCGTGAAAGATTTACGATAGACGGAAAAATGATACCTAAACAGACCCTTGCGGATATTACAGAAAAAATATTGCCCTATGCAGAAGATATGCGAAGCGAAGGAAAGATAATTACAGAATTTGAATTTATTTTCGCAGCTGCACTTATGTGGTATGCTATGGAAAAGTGTGATGTAGTTGTGCTTGAAACAGGTCTCGGCGGACGATTTGACGCTACAAACATTATAGATACACCGCTTTGCTCAGTAATAACTTCAATTTCTCTCGATCACACTAATATCCTTGGAGATACTTTAGAAAAAATTGCCTATGAAAAATGCGGTATAATAAAAAAAGATGGAGTGTGCGTTGCTTATTCCGACCAGTATGACGGAGTGATAGATGTTATAAAAAAGACTTCCGCAGAAAAAAATAACAGACTTATAATTGCCGACAGCCGTAAAGCCGAAATCATTGAAAGCAATATTTTCGGCACAAGATTCAGATATAACAGTCTTGACCTGAAAATTAAGCTTTCGGGTGAGCATATGGTGAAAAATGCCGTTACCGCCCTCGAAACTCTTTTTGTACTGAGAGAAAAAGGATTTGATATTACCGATAATATTATAAAGCAAAGCTTTTCGGCAGTTACTTTTCCTGCAAGAATGGAAGTGCTTAAAAAGAACCCACTTGTGATCATCGACGGAGCACACAATCCTGATGGGGCAAAGGCACTTTCCATAGCCCTGAAAAAATATCTTGACGGAAAAAAGATGATCGGAATTGTGGGAATGTTGAAGGATAAGGATGTAAAAAATGCTTTGTCCTGCCTTGTGCCGCTTTTTGACAGAATATATACAACAGAACCTGATAACCCGAGAAAAATGACTTCAAAGGAACTTGCCGAAACTATCTTGCCTTACTGTAAAAATATAACAGCCTGTGAAAGCATGGATGAAGCCTACAAAAAAGCAAAAAATGATCTTGAGGAAAACGCAGACGCACTTGTGATCTTCGGTTCGCTTTATCTTGCGTCAGATATGAGAAGGATAGTGCTTGAAGATGAGAAATAATAATTTGTATACAAGACTTAAAGAATATGAAAGCAAGGGTTATTCCTCTTTCCATACGCCCGGGCATAAATGCAGCGGTTTTCTTCCTCAGGATCTAATCAAGCTTGACCTGACGGAACTTCCCGACACTGATGAATTGTTTGAGGCTCACGGGATAATCAGGGAGACAGAAAAAATGTTCTCGCAGATATACGGCACTGCCGACACATTTATTTCGGCAGGAGGCTGTACCCTTGCTATACAGGCTATGATGAGAACAGCCCTTGAAAGAGGGGGGAAGCTTCTCTGTTCAAGAAATGCCCACAGAAGCGCAGTAAACGCAATGGCACTGTTAGATATAGACCCGGTCTGGATATATCCGAAGGGCGAAAGGTCATATACCGGCAGGATAGAACCCGATGATGTAAGATCGGCATTTGAAAAAGAATCCGATATTCGTTCTGTCTATATTACTTCTCCGAGCTATTACGGAGAAATGAGCGATATAAAACAAATAGCCGATATCTGTCACGAGAATAATGCAATTCTTTTAGTTGATAATGCTCATGGTTCCCATCTTGCTTTTATGTCGGAAAATAAACATCCTATAACTCTTGGCGCAGATATGACAGCCTGTTCTTTGCATAAAACTTTGCCTGTAATGACAGGCGGAGCACTTCTTAATGTTCGCACAAAAGAACTTGCGGAAAACGGCAGATCATATATGTCCCTGTTTGCTTCAACCAGTCCGTCATATGTCGTAATGTCCTCGATGGCTTTGTGTGCCGATTACATATTAAACGGAAACGGTATAAGCGAATATCGGGATTGTGAAATAAAAGTCAAAAAACTCAGAAAATATGCTTCTGAAAGGGGAATAATCTCACCGAGAGGAGAATGTGATCCGCTAAGACTAACACTGAATACATCCCGTGCAGGTCTTTGCGGAGAAGAAGAACAGCAGGTTTTTTTTCATTCCCATGGAATAGAATGTGAATTTTGTGACGGTGAAAATGCAGTATTGATCATTACTCCCTTCAATACTGATACAGATCTTGAACGTGTAAAAAAAGCAATAGATGATCTTCCGGCAGGTAAAGACGATTCAGAAAAAGATATTATAAAGGAAATATACCATCCCGTTTCTGTTATGTCTGTAAGGCGTGCAATGCTTTCCAAACGTAAAAAGGTAAAAGCTGTGGATGCACTTGGAATGATCTCGGCTGATACATCATGTCCTTGCCCACCCGGTGTACCTGTTATTATGCCCGGAGAAAGGATAGATGAAGCTCAGATCTCACAGCTCGGCTCTCAGAACATTTTTGTAGTAAACAACGGAATCAATGAATAATGAATAGTGAATAATGAATAATGAAATAGTAAACTACCGATTATTACAAAATCAGAGGTGAGGATTAAAAAAGTGTCAGCCGATTAAAAAATTATAACCGAGACAAATAAAGGTTGCAGCGATGAGCCCAGAGCGGAACGTAGTGAAGCGAACCCCGCGTTTTAGGATCCGGCGTCACGCCGGGTTAGTTTAAAATTATAATTGAAAAATATCAACGAAGTTCAAAGCATGGCATCTCATTTTTCATAGCTAACATTTGTTTTATTTGTCATTGAGCTGCTTAAAAAGCTTGATACGCGGGCAGTAAAGCCTGAGCAGCGAGTTCAGAGCGGATGCGAAGCGGAGCGATACCCGCGTTTAGGGTCCGGCGGCTCGCCGGGTTAGTTTAAAATTATAATTGAAAAATATCAACGAAAAAAGAACCGCCAAAAAAGCCTGATACGCGGGCTTCTCAGCTCAAATCAGTTTCGCAGTTCAAGTTCAAAGCATGGCATCTCATTTTTCATAGCTAACATTTGTTTTATTTGTCATTGAGCTGCTTAAAAAGCTTGATACGCGGGCAGTAAAGCCTGAGCA
>CACWRT010000014.1 GCA_902763365.1 uncultured Ruminococcus sp. | reverse complement strand
CATTGTTAATATTTTTGCCAACTATAATTTTACACTAACCGGCGAGCCGCCGGTCCCGTAACGCGGGTATCGCTGCGCTTACGCTCCGCTCTGAACTCGTCACTGCAACTTTTATTTGTCGCGGTTATTACTTTTATATCGGCTGTTATTTTATGTTCCTCACCGTTACTTTTAAATAATTTAGTAATAATCGGTAGATATAGGTTACTATTTCATTATTCATTATTCACTATTAATTATAAAAGCTTTCCCGGCATAATGTGCCGTTTAAGTTCATATAAATGTTAAGAAAAGAGTCAGAGGCATTGCCTCAGGAAAGGAATGAAGCAAAATGACAGGATATTATCCTGAAGGTAAACTAATTGGTACGACCGAAAATCTGAACGCTATGCAGTCTTTGGCTTCTATTACGGAAGCCTGGCACGAAGGGCGCATACTTGAGGCAAAAGCTATTGTATGTGACTGCTCACACAATCTTATTGTTGATCTCGGGGTCATCAAGGGCATTATCCCACGGGAAGAAGGCGCTATAGGAATACGGGAAGGTACTGTACGTGATATTGCGGTAATCTCCCGTGTAAACAGACCTGTTTGTTTTGTAATAACCGATCTGAGAAAAAATGAAATGGGAAAAACTATCGCCGTCCTCTCAAGAAGAATTGCTCAGGAAAGATGTATGGATGAATATATCAGACAGCTTATCCCCGGCGATGTTATTGACGCTAAGGTAACTCATCTGGATTCTTTCGGGGCTTTCGCCGACATTGGCTGCGGTATCGTTTCTCTGATACCTATTGACTCGATCTCTGTGTCAAGAATAGATCATCCAAGGGAAAGATTCAGAGTAGGTATGGATATTAAAGCGGTAGTCAGATCCTTCGAGGGAAACAGGATCAGTCTGACTCACAAGGAGCTTCTGGGTACCTGGGAAGAAAATGCCGCTCGTTTTGATATTGGTGAAACTGTTGCAGGTATTATCCGTTCAGTCGAGGATTACGGCGCTTTTGTTGAGCTTGCGCCTAATCTGGCAGGTCTTGCGGAAATGAAGGATAATATCCGTGCGGGTCAGCAGGCAAGCGTTTTTATAAAAAATATCATCCCCTCAAGAATGAAAATAAAGCTCATTATCATTGACACCTTTGATTATGACTACTGTCCTCCCCAGCCCGAATACTTTTATCATGACGACCATATGGATCACTTTGTTTATTCACCTTCTGTTTCCGACAAGCTGATCGAAACAGATTTTGAATTCATGCAAAGACAGGATCCTGTTCTTCTCAGAAAGTGTCTGTAAGCGAATAAAAAATCTGACCGAAGCAGGTTCAGTCTACACTGATCTGCTCCGGTCTTTATTTTTACACAAGCTGGTCTGATATATTCTTTGCCGCAACCTCAAGCCTTTTATATGTACCGTTTTTATCTCCTCTGGGGATAGGTTCTCCGTTTATATCGGTTTTTATGGAGCTGTTAAGGCTCAGGAAAGACAAATGACGTGAATACATTGTCTTTACGCCCGAAATATTATTATTTCCGAGCATCTCTTCCACTGCAAGCGCAGCGCAGCGTCCGAAGGTTATTATATACTCATACCCGCAAAGATCATCATACAGCCGTTTCAGGTTTTCGGGAGCGGTTATTTCCTTTGTTTTTGGTTCGCTTCTGTTATCCAGCGCCTTATAATGCACATTCTCAGATGAATTGGTTATCCTGTAGTCATATCTGTCAGCTGAGGGAAATATATCCGGATACTGCTGTTTCAGTATGGATAACATCCCGTCAAGATTTTTCCCTGTCTGTCCGTTTACAAGCTTTCCGCTTTTGAGCTCTTCCTGCCCCGGACATGAAAAAACAAATGCTGTCTTTATCTCTTTTTTGCCTTCATTTCTTTTTACCGTCAGTGTTTCCAAAGCATTTCCTCCCTGCATAATTTGAGCATTACTCTAAAAAAAGAACAGCCGAACTATACGGCTGTCCCCTTAAAAATCATACTACACGGAATGTAAAATATCTGCTTGCCACATTGTCCGATGAATCCATCACATTAACGCAAATGCTGTATACGCCTTTCTCCCATGGATGGTACTTTACAGATGCTCCGCAGGAGCTGTACTTCCTGAGATTGATCCATTCGCTGCCACTGGGCTTCATTATGTTAAGCTCATATTTATATGAAGCTGTACCACCGTTTGCTGCCGTCATGATAACAAGATCAGAACCGTAATCAACAGTGGATGATTCAAGTGATGATGCGTTATCAAGTCTATCCGCATTTACAAACATTGTAAAAAGCTTATTGGCAATATTGCCTTTTTTATCTGTTGCAACTACCTTGAATCTGTATGTACCTGCTTCCCATGGATGATATACATAGGAAGATGATGTGCAGTTCTTTCTGAGTGTTATCCATGAATCACCGCTGGGCTTCAGGGCTTTTACTTCATAGCTTACTCCGCCTGCGCCGCCTGTGGTTGAAAGTGAGAATTTCAGATCTTCACCGAACTGCATTGAACCCTTATCTGTATCTGATACATTCTCAAGAGGCTGATATCCGACTTTAAAGGAAACAAGCCTTGAAGATATATTTCCGAGACCGTCTTTTGCATTGATCCTGAGTGTATAATCACCTGTTTCCCAGGGATGATATGTCATTGTACTTGCTGAAGAATAGTTTTTAAGGCGAATATAACCGTCTACACTGGGTTTCTTTACATCTACTTCGTACTGATACTTTCCTACGCCGCCCTGCGCGCCGAAGTATACGGTTACATCGTTTCCATAGCTTATTTCTGCTGTATCAATATAGCTGTTATTGCCAAGCTCTTCCTTTACGGTAAGCTTCATTGTTTTCTCGCTTGTATTTCCGCTTTCGTCCTCGGCAATTACCTTTATATCATAGCTTGTCTCAGCCTTCGGCAGGAATTTCAGACTGTTTTTATTTGTCTGCGCGTTTCCTATGGTCTTCCATTCGGAATTGGCTGACTGCTTATACTGATAAGTATAAACAACACTGCCGTCCGCATTTTCCGCATTGCCGTATATTGTTACCTTATTTCCCAGCGCGATCTCAGCCGAACTGAGACTTGAGGTGTTTTTGACAGAGGATGATGAATACGATGTTGAAAGCGACGGAAGCGAGCTTGTCACATACCAATACGCCTCAATACCCGAGGTACTTATCAGTGAGTCTCTCGCATCTATTATTCCTTCTCCGCAGCATCTTGCAGGATCGGAACAGTAAAATACTCCGTCCGAATAGCCTGTAAGCATTATTGCGTGAGGATGATCGTAATCATATGCTACTATTCCTTCGGGATGCTCTCTGAGAAGCTGTTTAAGTGTTTCGGTCGAATCACCGTATATTCTGCCGCAGTTTACGCTGATACCATTGTAAGTATAGCTGAATCTCATTCCGCAGCCTTCTACCCACAAGGTCGAACGGCAGGCGCTTTCTGTAATTGATCTCCAGTTGCTGTCACCCCTGAGGATAGCCGCCCTTCTGAGAAGCATTACATTCGATGCCAGCGTACAGGTATCGCTTTCCTGCTGCTTTACAAAAACGTCAGAAGCGTTAAGATCAGACATATTAACTGCATTGGTGCTATTAGTTAAGCCTATCATACAAACGGGTGAAATTGCTAAAGTGCAAAGAAGAACTGATAGTAGTTTCTTAGGTTTCATTAAATAATGACCTCCGTAGTTTTTATTTGACCATATATATATTACAATCTTTTAACAATTATTGCAAGAAAATAATGCCGATTATTCGAAAAAAATTTCTCCTAAATTGCAACTTTAGCACTTTACACATAATATTCAATGCCGTTTTGAGGATTTTATACTAAATTTTCGCCTATTTTTAAGAAACACATTATACTCATTTGGTTATAATTTTTTTACACTTTTATTACAAGATTGTAATATTCTCATTTTGGGAATTATTTTCCGTCTTTTCTCGCCTGAGTAACGGTTATACTGTCGAATTCCACTCCCGTTTGTCTGTTGACCATATCTTTTATCATAATAACGGCTGCGTCATCAAGCTCTTTTCCGTAAACGCTGACGCTGCAGCTGCCGTTATTAAGAGTAACAAAAGCATCTTCAAATCCTTTTATGCGTATCTCATTTTCAAGATCGGTCTGTTTTTTAATAGTATCGGACAATTTTTCTGCCGAACTGAGCGCTTCCTCTTTTTTAGCCCCGTTTTCCTCCTGTGAGCCTATCACATCTGTCATTATTTCGAGCGCCTGCTCATTTCCTTTATCCCTTTTTACCCTTTGTTCGGAGAAAAAACCGTTATCGGCGGAGCTTTCGGAGGCTGCTTTACTGCTCTCCGGCGATGAATTCTGTGACTGCTGCTTTATCTCGGAGCTTTCTGCGGTAAGCTCGGTATTTACATATGTTGTCTGACCCAGTTGTTTTACTTCGGAAGATTCTGTTTCCGTTTTTGTTTCCATTATGCTTTCAGCATCGGAAAACTGCCAGTTAAGATATACTGCTGCTCCCAGAGCCACCACTAAAGATGCTATAACCAATTGTCTTTTACCGAATGACATGATGATTCCCCCAGTTTACAAATTTTTATTACTTAAATGTATTTACTTCTGCAAAGCTGTAACATATATATGTGATCTTGTAATATTCAATGCAGCAGAAACTGCCTGTATTATTTTTTCCTTCACATCTTCCCTGTCCCCTCCGTCACACACCACCAGCACTCCTTTTATTTCGGGAAGCAGCTGACCTATTGAAAGCGCCTTTTCCGATCCGTCACGTCCTCTTATAATGGTATATGTTTTCTTTTCGGTATTCTGCTTGTCCGCATTTTCATTGCTGTCTGTCTTTCTTGAGGACTCCTTGCCGTTTGTATCGGTGTCCGCCGCATATACGTCGCGTACAGTTCCTTCCAGTGTTATCATAACCTTCGTTCTGCCTGCTCCGTCAATACTTGCTATCATGTTCCCCAGTTCCTCTGTCAGTTCATTTTTGTAATTTTCAGAAAACGTATCGGTATCGCTTATTTCTTCGGTATTTGTTTCACTGTCACTGCTGACGGGGGAAAGATAAGATGATATAAATATCAGCGCTATCCCCGCAATCCCCAGCATTACTATTATGCTGAGTATCCTGTCATTGCTCAGGAGCCTGCTCAGCGCCTTTTTATTTTCGGTCAAAGCCGCTTCATTATCTTTGTCTTTCATATTCTTCTGCTCCGATCTGTTAAGTCAGTTACATTTTCGCCGGCGAACCCCGGCGAGCCGCCGGACCCGTAACGCGGGTATCGCTCCGCTGCGCATCCGCTCTGAACTCGCAGTTCATGCTGTACTGACCGCGTATCAGGCTTTGGCAGCGGCTCATTTTTGGTTATTTCATAGTTTGTATCGCTATAAAATCACTCTAAACACTATAAACCATGAGCCGCCACGCTTTGAGCTAATAGCTAACTGCTTTGAGCTGCGAAGCCCTCGGGTATCGCTATAAAACCACTTTAAGCATTTATTAAATCCGAGCCGCCATAGCTCTGAGCTCTGAGCCCTTAGCTCTGAGCTGCGAAGCCGCTATGCCTTTTTGTACTGTCAGTATCAACTTCCCATGTTATCATCTTATGCGCCGTACAGTCAAATATGATTTTTATTCTGCGGAAACTGTAATAATACTTTCGTCACCAAGTATTTCGGCTATCTCTTTCCTTACTGTACCGATATTTCTGCTGTCCTTTTCAGCCAAAACCGCACGGCAGCTTACGGATACAGGCACGTTCTCTTCATCATATCCCACATTTACCGAAATACTGTTCAGTTCGATATTTTTTTCTGTAAGCTTGTCTTTTACGGTATCGGCAAGTTTTTTCTCTATATACTGTTTCTCTGTTTTTCTCATCTGTTCCGTATCTGCTTCATATTCAATATCAAAGCTGTCACTTATCTGTACACTGTCTGCCGTGATACTCCTTAAAGGTTCGATCATTGCGCAAAGCATAAGACTTCCAAGTACAAAACGTACAGTTTTTTCATATTTCGGGTCGGGTATCAGCATTTCTGCAAGACAGGCTATTACACAACATATACATACTGCCATTGTCCATGAATTTATCTCGTCCAGCTTTATCACCGCCTTAATACCAAAATCCTTTCATAAAAAACGAACTCTTCCCGACAAACTGCTTATTTCCCTACTATAAGAACTATCACGGTAGAAATTATAAATATTACAAGTATTGTCAGCATTACTGCCGTTATGAGTGATAATACTGCGCCGATCGCTTTCATTACCGATCTCACAGGCGCTATGCCCAGAATATCGGCTGCTTCTCCCAGAAGAAAAAAGCATATCCTCCATATCAGACATTCTGTCAGCAGCGGAAGAAACATACAGCCCGAAGCAATTATCACAAAAACACCTGTGCCGCTTTTCAGCAATGAAAGACTGCCGCTGAATGTTCCCAGAGCTTCTCCAAGAACACCGCCGACTACCGGAACGAATGAATTCATGGCAAACCGCAGCGCGCGGGTACTTACGTCATCAAGAGATGATGTAACAAGATTTTGGGCAGTAAGTATAGTAACAAATATGCCGAGGGAAAAATTCATCACCCATTTCATGCACTTGCTGAGGGACTCCGTTATCCCCGAAAGATTCAGCGAGGGTGATACCGACGAGGTAATGGACAAAGCAAGAAAAATTTTTATTACGGGAAAAAGTATCTTCGAGGACAGCATACCTATGACTTCACAAGCTCCCATAAGCAGCGTGTAGTAGGAGCTTCCCTGTATTTCATGGGCTGACGATATCATTAACCCTGACATAACGGGAGCGTAAAGCATCATAAAGCCCGATGCGCCCTGTATTACTTCTCCTGACCTTACTATAAGATCGGTAACGGGAGCTATTACTGCGCCGCAAACACCTAAAGTACCCGCCGCTGATACAATGTTTCCCTGTACGCCTTTTCCTGCTTTTATCTCAAATCCGTTTGTAAATGCGCAAAGAAGCATGACTCCGAGTATAACAAATGCTGTAGGAATCGGCGTCCTGCCTTTTTCGGCAATGACAGATGTAATTGTTTCAACTATTTTTCCGCCGTTGAAGGAACTCAGTTCGTCTATACTGCCCAGTGAAACATCCATATCCGAGAGAAGCTTTTTTGTTTCCTCGGGCAGCTGTTCATGCAGACTGCCTGCGCCGCTTGCCGACAGCTGGTCGCGGTACAGTTCTTCTGCTTCATTCCCGTCTGCGGCACAGACCGTTAAGGGAAACAGAAATATCAGAGTTACCGCAGATATTATACAAATAATTTTTTTCATTTTTCTCCTGCCTATGATACACCCAGAAGATCCGCAGCCATATTTATCACATTTCCATACAGGGGCAGAGATATTATCAGTACGGATAATCTGGATGCAAATTCTATTTTTGAACCAAGGGACGTGTATCCGTTGTCATTACAAAGATCGGTCGTGAATTTACCGAGTATACATATGCCTATTGTTTTTATAAGAACCTCTGCATAGGAGCTGTCAAGTCCGCTCATACCTATAAGCCTGTTTATCTCATCAGACACAGGGGTAAACTTCGGAAGTATTGTCAGAAGTATCATTACACCGCATGCCAAAGACAGCATTATGCTTGTTTCGGGGGAATACTTTTTGAGTCCTGCTGCTGCTATAACGGCTGTTACCGCTGCCGCACACAATGTAACTATTTCCATCAGAATCCGAACAGGCTTTCTATTGTGGTGAAAAGCTCCGATATTTTTTCTACAAGCATCAGAAGCACCACTACAAGACCTGCAAGCGTAGTCATCATAGCCTGTTCTTCCCTCCCCGAACGTGAAAGAACAAGGCTGAGCACAGCTACTATTATACCGATTGCAGCTATTTTGAAAATAAAATCAATATTCATTTACCCTATTCTCCTGTGACCTCGCGAGCCGCCGCCAGCGTGACGCTGGACCCTTAACGCGGGATTCGCTTCACTACGTTCCGCTCTGAACTCGTCACTGCTGCCTTTATTTGTCGCGGTTATTACTTTTTTATCGCCTGTTATTTTGTATTCCTCGCTCAAAATTATTGAAGAATTTAGTTTTCCCAGAATCATTTTACACCAACTCGTGTCACAAGCTTTATCGCAAAAATCAGATAACAATAGCATTAAATCCATAATGCGATAAAGAGCCGCTCAGAGAGCCTGATACGCGGTCAGTACACCATAAGCTGTTCAGACAGAGCGCAGCGTCAGCGGAGCGATACCCGCGTTATGGGACCGGCGGCTCGACGGTCATTAAATAAGTACAACGGCGATAAGTATACCGCAGAATGTTCCTACTGTTCTGTATAGTCTTTGTTTTATCAGGCTGTCCTTTTCGGATTGTTCGAGTCTTGATGTGACATTGTTTATCACAAGCTGTATTTTTGCGCCTTCTCTTGCCGCATCTCGTTCTCCGAATCCATCGCCGAAATCCATAACAAGTGGAAGATCAGCTCTGTCAAATTCGTTTCTCTCAGCAGAATGTCCTGCCGCTTTGATCCATGCTGATGCAAAATCCACACCCGAATCAAGCATCCCCGTTACTTCACCTATAAGATGATCCATCAGCGGTACGGAATGTACTCTAAGAAGCACATTTCCTATATTTTCTCCCGAGTATTCTATCATGGCCTTTGTCTGAGTCAGAAATGATATATACTGCTGCAAAAACAGCGTCTTTTCCCTTGTCTTTCCCGAAAGGTACATCCCCGTAAACATTCCGCACATTACGATAAGTATTCCACCGATCAGCTTTACAACCATTCTTGTTCCCCCTTTTTTCACTATGCAGGCAGCATTTCTGTATCTATCCATTCTTTGATGCGGCCTGCGCCCGATTCATTATCAAGAACAACAACATTCCCGAATGCTCCCGAAGCTAAAAGCTCTCTTCCCTGTTTTCTTTTCATAAGGGATTCAAAACTGTCGGAATGTATGGTAGCTATAATGTATACGCCTGCATTTGCGCCCTGCAATACTGTCCTGACATCCTCGGAGGTTCCCACCTCGTCGCATATTATTACCTGCGGAGAAAGGGATCTTATTGCCTGTATGATACCCAAAGATTTCGGGTATCCCACAAGCACATCCGAAAGCCCCGTATCTATATTGCCGTTAATTCCTCCCGATATCTCACCCCTTTCGTCAATTATGCAGGTTCTTTTTATTCCCGTGCTTTTTCCTAAGGATATGTTATAGGCTATATCACGAAGTATTGTTGTTTTTCCGCTTGTGGGCGGTCCTGCAATAAGAATACCGTTTCTCAGCGGAAACAAGCGTTTTATTATCTCATCTGCCGCACCGAATATCTGGCGTGAGATACGTATATTCATTGTGGTTATATCGGTGATTGAGGTTATTTCGCCGTTTTTCAGGTTTGCCGTACCGCAGATACCTATGCGGCTGCCGTTTGGTGCTGTGATATAGCCGTTATTTATTTCGCTTTGTCTGCTGTAGACCGAATAGCCGCAGATGCTTTTGAATGTATCATGTATATCCTGTCTTGAACATATTACAGCCCTTTCTGTGGGGGTATAGAGTACTGTTCCGTCACGGCACATGAAAATGGTTTCGTTTCCTTCGGTCAGCGCGACTGCGCGTCCGCTGCGCAATCTTATTTCCTGAATATACGGTTTTTTATTTGCGGGCAGGCGAAGAAGTGTTTCCGATAGTGTCCCGCTTATCATTTTTGCGGTTTCGTCAAATGCTTTGATGCTTACACTGCGATCCATCTGCTTTCTCCTTTCCGGTTCATTTCTTTTGGTTATAGTCAATTATAGAAAGCTAATGCCAATAATAGACCACAAAAATTCCGACAAAAAAGAGCAGACCATATTTTCATACGATCTGCCCGGGATTCAGTTATTGTCTGCTGTTTTTTTCCTTCTGTTTTGCATCATCTCGGCATCCCTGTCCGAATCGGATGCCGCTGTAAGCAATGCCATACATATTACCCCTATGGATATCCCCACTGTCATCCCTGTCAAAAATAAAAGCATGACCGCACCTCCGAATGAAAAGATGATCTCCCTTTTCATTATATGCTGTCATGCTGTTTTTTATTCTGATAATTAATTAAACAGGTCACTGATAATCGCTTCTGTCTGCCTGTCCGAAAACATCTATCGGCACACCTAAAAGCGACATTATTTCAATATAGCCGTCATATACCTCATCACGGGAAAAACCGCCCGCTTCAAGCTGTTCATTGCTGAGATCATTCAGTCGTTTATAGAAATCTGTGGAAAGCTCAATGTATTTGTCATTATACTGCATATTCTCAAAAAGCATATCCTCGGCTTCTCCGTAAAGACCTTCCCTTATCATCTTCATAAGCTCAAGGTGCAGAATATCTGTCGGAGTGAGCGTATTGGTATCGTTTATGTCCCCGACTATCTCATACTCAACCTGCGAATCCTTCTTCCCGAATACAACATTCGCAACAAACTTCGCCATCATCTCTATCTGTCTCATCATCCAGTCATCCTGAAATCCCATTTACTTCTCTCCTCTCCCCGGCGAGCCGCCGGCGTGACGCCGGACCCTTAACGCGGGTATCGCTCCGCTTCGCATCCGCTCTGAACTCGCCGCTCATACTTTACTGCCCGCGTATCAGGCTTTTTGAGCGGCTCTTTTTTCACTTTGTCCTTTGCCGCTTACTTAACTCTCCTTCAATTCTTACCGCATATGCCGCTTGATTATTCATTATTCACTATTCATTATTCACTATTCATTATTCACTATTCATTATTACTGCCCGCGAGGACGCCTGTTGAGAAAGCTGTCTGCAAATTGAAGCCGCCTGTATAACAGTCAACGTCTATTACTTCTCCGGCGAAATACAGTCCTTTTACAAGTCTGGATTCCATTGTTTTCGGGTCTATTTCCTTTACACTGACTCCTCCCGAGGTTACTATGGCTTCTTCAAGCGGACGAAAATCCGTTACAGTACGCGTCAGTTTTTTTAGCGTATCAATTATGGTTTTACGCTGCTGCTTTGTTATCTCGCTGCATCTTTTATCGGACGGTATGCCGCTTATTTTTACAAAATCTTCAACAAGCGCTTTCGGCATGAGAGTACAGAGTATATCGGTATATTTTCCTGTATTGGCTTTCTCTATCTCTCTTAACAGTCTTGCGTCAAGGGTTTCTTCGCTTAATGCGGGCTTCAAGTCTATTTCAATACGGTATCTTCCGCTTTCCATGTTTTTCATGTGCGCGGATGCGCTGCGTATCACAGCGCCGGACAGTCCGTATCTTCTCAGCTCAATTTCTCCGAAATCCGTATAGATACATTTGTTTTTCTTTGCCGTATCAATCACCTTTACCGATACATTTTTCAGCAGCAGTCCTTCCGCATCATATCCGAAATGCTCCTGCGTTTCCAGCGGTACAAGAGAAGGACGCAGGGGTTTTATGGTATGTCCTGCCTTCTCGGCAAAGGCGTATCCGTCACCGGTAGAACCTGTAAGAGGATAGGACTTTCCTCCTGTTGCTATTATAAGCTTGTCACACTCCATTGTACTGCCGTCTGACAGAACTACTCCCCTTATTTCACCGTTTTCGATGAGAATATCGTTTACAGTATCACTATAAAGCTCACAGCCTGAATTTTCAAGTACCCTGACAAGTGTATCAACTATATCTCCTGCCCTGTCGGACACAGGAAAAACACGGCTGCCTCTTTCTGTTTTAAGCGGACATCCGTGCTTTTCAAAAAAGTCCATAGTATCTTTCGGTGAAAAACGGCTGAGGGCGCTGTACAGGAACTTTCCGTTTGTAGGGGCGTTTGCTATTACAGTTTTTTCGTCGCAGTTATTACAGACATTACATCTTCCCTTGCCTGTTATATACAGCTTTCTTCCTGCTTTTTTATTCTTCTCAATCACAACAGTGCGGCTGCCCGTCTGTGCCGAAGTGATACCCGCCATAAGTCCTGCCGCGCCGCCGCCGATAATTACAGTTCTTTTATTTTTCAAAAGTGTCCTCCCCGTTATTGTTTCTGTATACATCATATTCCTGCCAGATATTTTCCAGATTTGTAAATGTTTGTTCGACCACCCCGTCAAGCTCTATTATAGTTGCAACTATAAGCGCATTTATCATACTCAGCGGCGCAACAAGAGAATCAACAACGGAAGCCATATCGCTTTTTGCTATAAGAACGTAGTCGGACATCTCACACAAAGGACTTGTCATGCTGTCGGTAAGGGCTATGACCTTTGCGCCCTGTCTTTTTGCGAATGACATTGCTTTTACCGCGGCATTTGAATATCTCGGAAAGCTTATGCCGATTATTACATCATCCCGGGATATACGGAAAAGCTGCTCGTATATCTCTGTTTCTCCGTAATTGCTTATGACCTTTACGTTATCGAATATAAGAGAATAATAGTATCCCAAAAACGATGCAAGGGCAGCAGAGCTCCTTACCGCAAATATATAGATCGTCTTTGCCTTTGATATAGCTTTGACTGAATTACTGAAATCCTCCCTTGATGTTTCTTCAATGGTTTTGCGTATCTTTTCTATATCCTGATTCAGAACTCCCCAGAGTATATCGTCATTTCCGAAACGGTTTTTTGTGACCTCTATTCTTTGTATCGAAGTCAGCTTATCCCGTATCATTTCCTGCATCGCTTTCTGCATTTTAGGATAACCGTCGTAACCCAATTCTGTCGCAAAGCGTACCACAGTAGATTCACTGACTCCCACAGTTGTACCAAGCTTTGACGCTGTCATAAATGCTGCCTTATCATAATGTTCGGTAATAAATGAAGCTATCAGCTTCTGACCTTTTGAAAAGCCTGTCATTCTTTCATTGATAAGTGACAATAAATTCATTTCAATTATCTCCGCTTAAAAATTTAATGATGCTATCAGTATCGAGAATACGCTCAGCACGATCATTACACACAATACTATCGCAACTATCCTTACTATCAGTTTTGTTTTCTTATTCTTGAACATTCCTTCCACCCCGTTATTTAATGAAAAATTAATAATGAATAATGAATAATGTACGGCGAACCGCCCCTTGGCTTCCCCTTTGTGGAAGCTGTCGCCGCAGGCGACTGATGGGAGGACTCATTACTCACTATAATATTATAACAAACATTCTTAAATTGCAAGTCAATACAGAAAATTATTTTCTTAAATGTGTAATATAATATTCTTACTATAATCAATCAAAAAACCGGGCAAGCCTTATGGTTTGCCCGGCAAAAAGTAATATATACTGAGTAAATAATAATCTTTTATTGCCCAGTTTCATGTTAACAAATTATTAATCTACAACATGTACAGAAACGTTTGAACCAACTATAACTTTATCTGAGTTGGAATCTGCATCAGAACCCGCACCAATATAATTCTTTGTACCCTGAGATGATACAGCACCTGGTGCACTTTCAACAATCATACCAGTACGTGTTATATTAATAGTGGTATTATCAGCTATCTTTACGTTATTCAACGTTGTTCCGTTTGACCAACCCACTAATGCTCCGGCACCGTTCCATTCTTCGTTATAATCAGACGTGCACTGTTCCCATGTAATATTTACGTTTCCTGCCAATGTACAATTATTCAATGTTCCGCCTTCTGTCTGTCCGAAGAAAGCACCTACCTGACAACCTTTAGCAGTAACATTAATCAACGTCAGGTCATTTATTATACAATCACCGCCGTATCCAAACAGTCCACTCTTACCAACAGAATTCTGAGTTACAGTCAAGTTAGATATCGAATGACCGTTACCATTCAGTGCCAGTCTCATTATTCCAAGCGGCTTCAAATTGATGCCGCTCATATCAATATCTGCAC
Organism: uncultured Ruminococcus sp.; assembly: GCA_902763365.1. Lineage (GTDB taxonomy): Bacteria > Bacillota > Clostridia > Oscillospirales > Acutalibacteraceae > UBA1213. The sequence continues at coordinate 23,317 of CACWRT010000014.1, read as the reverse complement.
CAATATTTACAGTTCTTCTTATCTCGCCATTGTTAACAGCTATTACACCGTCTTCAATCATCTGCTCAAGAGCTACAAGATCTGCTGCATTCATAATTTCAGCTGTGAATGCTGTGTTTGCAGGAATCTTGTTTGTTGAATCGTCAATATCATTTCCTAATGAATCTGCAAATTCATCCGAAACATTATACGACTTATCTCCTATTTTCAGTGACCTTACACCTAAAAATGCATTAGCGTCATAGTCGTTTCCGAAGCTGTCAGCTTCATCTGTCCACTGTGTTGCAAGTACCTGGATATCGAAAGCGCCGCCAAGGCTAAGACCCTGATATTCATTGCCTGCGCTCTCCTGCATTTTGAATGCAATTGCAAGAGACTTGGACTGACTTGCTGTAAGAGTACCTGTTACAAATGTATCTGCAGTATTGAAGAACTCTGACAATGTACCCTGTTTTGTCCAGGTATCAAGATCAGTTCTTGCTGACGGAAGAGTCTCTGTTTCGCTTGTGTAAACATCAATTACATCAGCTAATTTTGTAAGCGCTGCTGTGCCTACAAACTTTGCAGCATATTTAAGCGCAAGACTGCCGTCGTTTGTAATCCTGAGTGCAGCTGCTTCTGTATAGCCCGGCTCCCACATATCATAGTTGAATACAGGGTCGGAGCTTGTAGTAATGTCCTTCCACTCTTCGTTTGTCTTGTTCTTCATTTCAAGCTTGAGCTTCAGAGTACCTGCCTGTATCTTGTTTCCGCTTGAAACTGCGCTGTCTGTGAACCATGCCCATGTTGAACCGATAAGCATCGATACACAAAGCAGAAGCGATAAGAAACCGGCAAGAACCGCTTTTTTAGTGGTTTTCTGCGAGTTTGTCATTTTGATTTACCTCCTTGATATTTTTGTTTTGAAACTGTTATCAGCCCGCAAACCTGCTGTCAGGGCTGAAATAATTTCAATATATTCACGTGATGACATAACACATAAATATATTTGTTTACAGTTTATCATATATTTCATAATACTTCAATACTTTTTTGAAAATTTCTTGTATTTTTTTCAGTTTTATTATCTTTTTATCTGAATCGATTCATTCGGATAATCGCTTTCTGTATGAAAAAACAGCCGTCAGCTTTTAGTAAGGTGACCCCGAACCTTCATTATTCACTATTCATTATTCACTATTCATTATTAAAAGTCTTGACAAATTATTCATTTTGAAGGATAATATATCTATAATTTTAAAAATGAGCCGCTCAAAAAGTCCGATACGCAGCTTCGCAGTTCAAAGCTTTTAGCTCAAAGTATGGCATTTCAAAGTTTATAGTGCTCGGTATGGTTTTATAGCAATACGAACTATATAGCAAAAATAAGCCGCTACAAAAGCTTGATACGCGGGCAGTGAAGCATGAACTGCGAGTTCAGAGCGTAGCGATACCCGCGTTAAGGGTGCGGCGGCTCGTCGCAAGGAGGAAGGATCAATGGGCTATACTATCGCTCAGAAAATCATTAAGGCTCATCTGCTCAGCGGTGAAATGACCGTAGGCAGTGAAGTGGGTCTTAAAATCGACCAGACATTAACACAGGACGCTACAGGTACAATGGCTTATCTTGAATTTGAAGCTATCGGCGTACCCAGAGTAAAAACCGAAAAAAGCGTCGCCTACATCGACCATAACACTCTCCAGACAGGTTTTGAAAACGCTGACGATCACCGTTTTATCCAGTCTGTATGCAAAAAACACGGAATCTATTTTTCTCGTCCCGGCAACGGTATCTGCCATCAGGTTCATCTTGAACGCTTCGGCAAGCCCGGCAAGACTCTTATCGGTTCTGACAGTCATACACCCACAGGCGGCGGTATAGGTATGCTGGCTATCGGCGCGGGCGGTCTTGATGTTGCTGTAGCTATGGGCGGCGGCGCATATTATATCTCCATGCCGAAAATGGTAAGAATAAACCTTTCCGGCAGGCTTCAGCCCTGGGTTTCCGCTAAGGATATTATTCTCGAGGTTCTCAGGATAATGTCTGTCAAGGGCGGCGTAGGTAAAATAGTTGAATACGGCGGCGAGGGCGTCAGGACTCTTACTGTTCCCGAGAGAGCGACTATCACAAACATGGGTGCAGAGCTTGGCGCTACCACATCTATCTTCCCCTCCGATGAGATAACAAAGGAATTCATGAAGGCACAGGGCCGCGAAGAAGACTGGACAGAGCTTTCTGCCGACGCAGATGCAGTTTATGACGAAATAATTGACATTGATCTATCAAAGCTTGTTCCTGCTGCCGCATGTCCTCACAGCCCCGACAATATAAAGACGATCGAGGAAATAGGTCCTCAGAAAATAGATCAGGTTTGTATCGGTTCATGTACTAACTCTTCTTACCTTGATCTTATGAGAGTTGCAGCTATTCTCAAGGGAAAGACTGTTGCCGACGGCGTTTCCCTCGCAATAGCGCCCGGCTCAAAGCAGGTTTACAATATGCTTGCAAGAAACGGCGCGCTTGCTGATATCATCGAAGCCGGCGCAAGAATACTTGAATGTGCCTGCGGTCCGTGTATCGGCATGGGTCAGTCACCCAACAGCAAGGGTATTTCACTGAGAACCTTCAATCGTAACTTTGAAGGCCGCAGCGGTACAAGAGACGGTCAGATCTATCTTGTAAGCCCCGAAACTGCTGCCGCATCCGCTATTACAGGCGTATTTACCGATCCGAGAACTCTCGGTGACGCCGTAGATATCCCGCTGCCTGAAAAGTTTGAATACAATGATAATATGGTCATCGCTCCCGCTCCCGTAGAGGAAATGGACAGCGTTGAGGTACTCAGAGGTCCTAACATAAAGCCTTATCCCGCAACTGCTCCTTTAGCAGACAGCATTGACGTTCCCTGCTCTCTCAAGGTAGGCGACAATATTACTACAGACCATATCATGCCCGCAGGCGCAAAGATTCTTCCTCTGCGTTCAAATATCCCGGCTATTTCACAGCACTGCTTCACTGTATGCGACAAGGATTTCCCCGAAAGAGCAAAGAAGCTTGGCGCAAGCATTATCGTAGGCGGTGTAAACTACGGTCAGGGCAGCTCCCGTGAACACGCAGCTCTCGCTCCCCTTTATCTTGGAGTAAAGGCTGTTGTTGTAAAATCCTTTGCAAGAATTCACAGAGCTAATCTTATCAACGCAGGTATTCTTCCCCTTACCTTTGTAAATGAGGCTGATTATGACAGCATCAGCGAAGGCGATGAGCTTTCTCTGCCTGATGTTCGTCAGCTTATTGCAGACGGCAAGGCAGAGCTTAAACTTGTAAACAAGACAAACGGCAAGGAGATTCCCGTACTCTGTGAGCTTTCCGAGCGTACAAGAGATATTATCCTCGCAGGCGGTCTGCTTGACTATACAAGAAACAGCAACTGATCAAAGTTCACTTTAAAATACATCATGATATCGGTGGACTTCTTTTTCAAAAAAGAATCCACCGAACTTATTCCTATAATGATCTCATGATATCTTGAAAGTAAGGTCGTTTTATGACAAACGAACAAAAGCGTGAAATATATGATTACTGCACTCCGCCAAAAATAGTATCTGTCATGGGAGTAATAGTAATTGCCTTATCACCATTACTTTATTTTATTGTAAAATCAGTAAAAAACGATGATCTGATGGCAATTGCCGGCGGTATCGCTATGGTGCTTGTGGGACTTCTGTTTCTGAGTCTTCGTCCATGGTACGGTGCAAACGTCAGTAAGACCTTGAAAAAACATGAGGAAGACAACGGCAGCGGAAAGATATACTACGATTTTAAAAATGGCAGCCGGATCGCAAACGATACTATTATTTGCGGTGAACGTTATCTTTTCTGCAAGGGTATGGGAGTAGCAGTATATTGTACCGATATAGCAGAGATAAAACTCGTGATAAAGGATTATAAATTCATTCCTGTAAGCGATATGATAGTTGTACGGCTCAAAGGCAAAGAAAAAATTGTGCTCCGCTCTTTACCTCATGAAAATAGAAATCGACGTATTTTCGGCGATATAATTCGGGAAATATCCAAACGTTGTCCCGATGCAGAAACCAATATATAGGCATGGTCATATTACCGCCTTAACAAGTGATGACATAATAATCTGTGCGAAAGGAAAATATAAAATGGAAAAAATTCAGATGACGACCCCCATTGTTGAAATGGACGGCGACGAAATGACAAGAGTCCTCTGGACTATGATAAAAGACAAGCTTATTCTCCCCTTTGTTGATCTCAAAAGCGAGTACTATGATCTTGGTCTTGTAAACAGAGAAAACACAAAGGATCAAGTGACTGTTGACAGCGCCGAGGCTACCAAAAAGTACGGCGTTGCTGTAAAATGCGCTACCATTACTCCAAACGCCGAGCGCGTAAAGGAATACAACCTTACACAGATGTGGAAGTCCCCCAACGGTACCATCCGCGCTATCCTTGACGGTACTGTTTTCAGAACTCCTATTCTTGTCAAGGGCATCACTCCTTACATCTCAACATGGAAAAAGCCTATTACAATTGCCCGTCATGCTTACGGCGATGTTTACAAGAATACCGAGATGGTCGTTGCCGAGGGCAGCAAGGCTGAGCTTATTGTAACCGACAAGGACGGAAATGAAACAAGACAGCTTATCCATGAGTTCAAAGGCACTGACGGAATTATTCAGGGTCTTCACAATGTTGACAAGAGCATAGGCAGCTTTGCAAGAGCTTGCTTCAACTTCGCGCTTGACAAGAAGCAGGATCTCTGGTTTGCTACAAAGGATACTATCTCCAAGAAATATGACCACCGTTTCAAGGATATATTCAATGAGATCTTTGAAAACGAATACAAGGATAAGTTTGAAAAAGCAGGCATTACATATTTCTACACCCTTATAGACGACGCTGTTGCAAGAGTTGTACGCAGTGAGGGCGGTTATATCTGGGCCTGCAAGAATTACGACGGTGATGTAATGTCCGATATGGTAGCTACTGCTTTTGGTTCACTGGCTATGATGACATCGGTACTTGTATCACCCGACGGCATATATGAATATGAGGCTGCTCACGGTACTGTACAGCGTCACTATTACAAGTACCTCAAGGGCGAGTCGACTTCTACAAACTCCGTTGCAACTATTTTTGCATGGAGCGGCGCTCTGCGCAAGAGAGGCGAGCTTGACGGAAATGACAGACTCAGCGCATTTGCCGACAGCCTGGAAAAAGCTACTATTGACACTATTGAGGACGGTATAATGACAGGCGACCTTTATCTGCTTTCTTCTCTTGAAAACAAAACAAAGGTTGACAGCGAAACCTTCCTTGACGAGATCAATAAAAGGCTTGATAAGCTTGTAAATGCTTAAAAGTTTATGATTTTGACTTTATAAAGTAATAAAATTTTCACAGCCCTGTTATTCCGAGCATAAAAATTATCTGATATACTCTGAATAACAGGCTGCTTTTATTATATTGACAGGACAGAAAAGAGGATATAATGATGGGAAAAGATATTATTATCAAAGAAATTTCAAAGCAGGCTAAAGTAATGCTTGGGGCAGGTATTCTTGGCTTTCTGGTATTCGGCGGATATGCGCTGTTTAATATAATGAACGGAAATTACTCAAGCCTGACTATACTTTGCGCAGTCTGTTCTCTGATCTGCATTGTATGTATAATAATGGGTATAGTAGTTTTGATACATCCCGAAAAAAGCTTTGCAATAAGGTCAAATCCCGAAATATTTGATATGGCAGAGGAACATTTTTCAAATATCAGATTTAAAAATAATTATATCACACTTTCAGACAGAATGATCTCGGCTTCTGATAATCCTGCTTCTGTTTCTTATATGAATGAAGTATTCTGGGTATATATAGAAAGGCATAAGACTAATTTTGTTACAACAAACAAAAACCTCGTTTTTGAAACAGCAAGAGGACGCTATCAGATCAACATTATGAATGTGAGCGACAATGATATAGAGTACAATATAATCAGATATTTTACAGAACATTGTCCTTATGCCGCCATCGGTTATTCCAATGAAAATATGGCATACCGTGACAGAATGAAAAATGAATGGAAACAAAATCATATGAGATGATCTTTCCCGCCTGAGAAATGTATGAAAGCTAATTTGTTTCAGCGGTAAAATGCCGCTCACTAAGATATAAGTAGTTATTTTTTGCGCCGTCGGCGGAGGAAATGACGGATGGCGGCGGAGAAAAAATTGTAAATTACAAAGCTGTTTATCCGCATAAACAGAAGATTTTTTGACTTTTACAATCAGCTACAAATTAGAATTCAAAGGAGGTATTTTATGAAAGATCAAATTAAACAGCTTATTGTTGATAATATTAACGCTTGGACTGATACAGATATTTATGTCGTCTCTCTTTTTGTATATGATAATAATGATAACCCTTGCAAACCCACTGTAACACTTGGATATAATACCGAAAGTCAGGTTCAATCAACAATAGAATTTGCTTCTGATGAAGAGGAGGCAAGATGGAATTATGCGTTCTGGCTTCAAAATAATTTCTTTGTTTTTGGTGAAGATGAGACAGCTGAAACAGTAAAAAATTGGATAATAACAAGTGGATTTCCATATTTTGAAGATGACGATATTTCTTTGGACAATGAAGAAGCAATCGAGAAAACTTCGGAAATTACTAGTGCTTTCGTATCTATACTCATTGATATAGTTCGTGATATTCATGAACTTGGAATTTTAACTCAAAAATTCGGTAAAGAATTACCCATAATCATTCATGAGTTAGAATATTACGATAAAATAGCCGAACAGAACATCAAAGCTAATGGCGAGCAGCTTGTAAAGGATTTTGCTGAATGGTGTATTTGCTGTTAAATACTAATTTACATACATAGTTATTATATCTTTTTATAAACTCCACATACCATAGTGGAGTTTTTTATTGTCCTGATTACTTCCGTATAAAGGCAGCCTTTTTTACAGCTCAAAGCCAAAAAGTATATTTTCCATAATGATAACAAATAATAATTTTGTGAAATACAAAATTTGATAAGAATGACACTTGAAGTAAGAAACAAAAAATGGTATACTTAAATGTGTGCTGTTATGCCTTGCTTCAGGCAGGAGGTATAACATGAGTTCCAATAAAAAATTCATCTCCGGGAAAGCATCCGCATCGGAGGATCACGATCAACCCGACAGCCGCTCCTTTGAACAGGAAACCGTTAACGGGACTGAGATCTCTCAATCCAACCACGACTTCATTATGGAATCCGGTTCTATTATTTCCGTCAATGATAAATACACAATTCAATGCCTGACTATAATAGGACAGATAGAAGGTCACTATATCCTGTCACCGCAGGATAAAACAACAAAGTATGAGCATATTATCCCCCAGCTTGCCGCTGTGGAACAAAGCAGTCAGATAGACGGTCTGCTTATCATACTGAATACCGTAGGCGGAGATGTGGAAGCGGGTCTTGCTATCGCTGAGCTTGTGGCTGGCATGACTAAGCCTGTTGTGTCCCTTGTTCTGGGCGGCGGTCACTCTATCGGCGTTCCTATCGCAGTTGCCGCAAAAAAATCGTTTATCGCAAAATCGGCAACCATGACCATTCACCCTGTAAGAATGAACGGTCTGATGCTGGGTGTGCCTCAGGCTTTTGAGTATTTTCAGCGGATGCAGAGAAGAATAACTACTTTTGTTACCGATAACTCTTCCATCGATCCCGAAACCTATAACGAACTTGCTTTGAACACTGATGAGCTTGTTATGGATATCGGTACTATACTTGACGGACAAGAGGCAGTTGATGCAGGACTGATAGATAACATAGGAACTTTGCATGACGCTTTATCGGCTCTTTATAAGATGATAGATAAGGCAAAGGGAAAAAAGAAAAAACATGAAAAAAACAAAGAATGAATATGACCGTCATATCGGGAATATAATTGAAACGCAGTATATTCCCGAGAAAACCGGTCAAGGAGGTACATAGGATGGATATTTTAAACGCAGTGATACAGGGTATTATCCAGGGTCTTACCGAATTTCTGCCCGTATCCAGCAGCGGACATCTGGCTATAACTCAGCATATCACGGGTATGCAGGAAGATAATCTTTTCTTCTCCGTAATGCTGCATATCGGTACGCTTGCTGCCGTGGTCGCTGTTTATATCAAGCTGATACTAAAGCTGCTGAAAGCCTTCGGTCTTATGATCAAGGATATCTTTACAGGCAAATTCAAGTGGAGCAAAATGGATAAGGAAAGAAATATGGTAATGATGGTCATTATCGGTCTTCTCCCCCTTTTCCTTCTGTTTTTACCCATCCCGGGTACTGATATGAAAATCAAGGATCTTGCCGATATGTTCTCAAAAAGCGGTTACTTTATGGTCGTAGGTATTTCTCTTATGATAACAAGTGTCCTGCTGCTTCTGGGAGATATAAAGAATAAGCATACTACCAGACTTTACCGGGAAAAAGGTATGCTCAAAAAAGGCGGCGCAGGACGCAAAAAATATAATGTTCTTGACGCCGTTACCGTTGGTATAACCCAGTGCTGCGCTGCTATACTTCCCGGTGTGTCCCGTTCGGGATCAACTCTCGTTGCAAGTGAGCTCAGAGGAATAAACAAACAGGCTGCCCTGGATTACTCTTTTATTCTGGGAACTCCCGCCATTGTTGCCGCTGCTCTTTTAGAGGGCAAGGACGCTCTTTTTCCCGAAGACGGCAAGGCTGTGACCGTAGAATTTGTTCCTGTTATCATAGGAATGATCGTTGCTGCTGTAGTAGGATTTTTCGCTATCAAGCTTTTTAAATGGCTTCTCAAAACTGACAGAATGTATGTATTCATCATATACACAGCCATAGTAGGTATAGCTGTTTTTATAATCAGCCTTATCGAGCTGTCAGGCGGAGTCAATATATTTACCAATCAGCCCCTCGTATTCTGATTGGCTGACGGGCAGCATTAAGGTGTTGCCCGTTTACGATTATTTTTAAGAAAGGAGGCGGAAGATGGCTTCATCAGGTTCAAAAAAGCCCTCTAATAAAAAAGGCAGCAATCCCGCTAAGAAAACAGCTTCATCGGGCGGCGCTGCAAAGAAAACTGCTAAAAAGCCTTCTGCTGCCGAAGCAAAAAAACGGGCAGCCGCAAGAGCAGAATTTGAATATCAGAGAAAAAGATTCATAAAAGCTATTATACTTTTTGTGGCGGCAGTCTTCCTGTTTTTCGTATTTTTCATGTCAGGCGAAAAACTCTGGCATTCCATACACGAGCTGTTTCACGGTATACTCGGTATGTTCGGATTCATGGTGCCTGTACTTATGGTGTATAACGCATATCAGAATGCAAAGGATGAACCAACACCTGATTATCAGAAAAAGACTGTTTTTATCTCTCTCGCTGTAGTGATGCTGTCAACTGCTATCTATTGCCTCGGCACAGGCGATGAACCTCTCCGCAGCTATCCCGATGAACTACATAACAGTCTTCTTGAGGCAAGCGATAAAGCAGGTCCCGGAGTCTGCGGGGCAATGTTCGGTATTCTCTTTGTAAAATATATCGGAAAAACAGGCGGAGGGTTTATCGCGCTTCTTTTATTCTTTATATTCCTTGCCCTTTCCCTGGGTAAATATGCGGTCAACCTTTTCAATTCATTTAAACAGCCTGTCAAAGAAATAGGCCGTCATCTGAACGATCAGAAGGAAATAAGAACTCAGGTAAAACAAAAAGAATCGGAAGAACGTGAAAAAGAAAGAAAACAGGTAAAAGAGGAATATATCAGGCAGCAGCTTGACAGAAACAGGACTGCAAAAAAGAAAAAACAGGATCAGCAGTTCAGAAGATATAAAAACACTCCCTTCTATGAACCTGACAGACCCTCAGAAAACAAAACAGTTCAGGAAACTCCTGATCCGCCTGCGGAAAAACCGAAAAAGAAAAAACGCAAAACTCAGACTTCTCCCCCTGAGCCTGCCGCTCCGGAGCCGGCTTTTGTTCCTCCAGAGGATTTCGACTTTGATCAGCTTGATTACGATCCGGCTGAACTGAGTTATATTCCCGACGAGGAAACAGTCGCTGACCTTGAAAATGAACCGTTCTTTGAACCTGTACCTGCTAAAGGCAAAAAGAAAAAAGCCGATGTTCAGCCCGAAAGCTTCGATATTGACCCCACAGACAACAACATAGTTTCAGGACATTATATCAAACCGCCGTTCAACCTTCTTGAAGCTCAGCCTATGGAAGAAGAACACAATATCTCTCTTGAACTTAATCAAAGAGGCACAATGCTTGTTGAAACTCTTAAAAGCTTCGGGGTACAGACTTCTATAGTTAATATCAGCCGTGGACCCTCTGTAACAAGATATGAGCTTCAGCCCGCCTCCGGCGTAAAGATAAGCAAGATAACAAATCTTGCCGATGATATAGCAATGAATCTTGCCGCCACAGGCGTAAGAATTGAGGCTCCTATCCCCGGAAAATCTGCCGTGGGAATAGAGGTTCCGAACAAACACGTTACAATTGTCAAAATGCGCAATCTGGTCGAATCAAACGAATTCCAGAGCGCAAAGAGTAATCTTACAGTTGCTCTCGGCAAGGATATCACAGGTAAGACCGTTATTGCAGATCTTGCAAGGATGCCGCATATGCTTATTGCCGGTTCTACAGGTTCGGGTAAATCCGTTTGTATCAATTCAATGCTTGTAAGTCTGCTGTACAAATCAAGCCCTGAGGATGTCAAGCTTATGCTTATCGACCCTAAAGTTGTTGAACTCGGAGTATACAACGGTATTCCCCATCTGTTAGTACCTGTTGTTACCGACCCGAGAAAGGCAGCCGGCGCCCTTAACTGGGCGGTTAATGAAATGCTCAACAGATATAAGACCTTCGCTGAATATAATGTCAGGGATATGCACAGCTACAACAGAATGGTTGACAGGCTGAATTCCGAAAATGAAGTAATCGAAACCGAACAGGTCACCGACGATAATGACAGAACATTTGAAGAAGATGAAATGCTTGCGCAGGCTCAGTCCGAGCTTGGCGGCGAACCTCAGGAGCAGCAGCACAGGATGCTGAAGAAAATGCCGCAGATCGTTATTGTTATTGACGAGCTTGCCGATCTTATGATGGCTGCGCCGAAGGATGTCGAAGAAGCTATATGCCGTCTTGCTCAGATGGCGAGAGCTGCGGGTATGCACCTTGTAATAGCTACTCAGCGTCCGTCCGTTGACGTTATCACAGGTCTTATCAAAGCAAACGTTCCGAGCCGTATCGCCTTTGCTGTAAAGTCACAGGTGGATTCAAGAACAATACTTGATACAGGCGGAGCAGAAAAGCTTTTGGGACGGGGTGATATGCTGTTCTCCCCTATCGGTAAAACAAAGCCTGTACGTGTACAGGGCTGCTTTGTGGACGACCCCGAGATCGAAAAGGTTCTTGAGTTCATAAAGAGCAGCAAAGTAGTCGAATATGATGAACACGTTCTTGAAGAAATCGAAAGAAATGCTGTTCCCGACAAGGGCGGAAATGACGGCAGCGATGAACCGTCAGATCACGACCCGATGATAGAAGAAGCTATAAAATGCGTTGTTGAAGCAGGTCAGGCATCTACTTCCATGCTGCAAAGACGTTTCAGAGTCGGTTATGCAAGGGCAGGCCGTCTTATAGATGAAATGGAACAAATGGGTATTGTAGGACCCCACGAAGGCTCAAAGCCCCGTCAGGTTCTCATGACCTATCAGCAATGGATGGAACGTAACGCTAGCAGCGCAGGGTCTGCGCTCCCTTAACGCGCCGGCAAGCCGCCAGAGCCCTTGGTCGCTGCGTCAGCAGCGAAACGGACAGGCAAAAAACTATAAAAAACGGAGGTAAAATGAAAATGAAAAAAGAAGGACAGATCAAGGTAGATTCGGAAAATTTGTTTCCGATAATCAAAAAATGGCTTTATTCGGACAAGGATATTTTCCTGAGAGAAATTATTGCCAACGGCTGTGACGCTATTAAAAAGTATCAGAGCCTTTGCTCCATAGGAGAAACAGAGAACGACAATGTTAAGCCGAGAATTGACGTTATCCTTGATAAAGACGCAAAAACTCTTACCGTAAGCGATAACGGTCTTGGTATGACTGTAGATGAAGTGGAGAAGTATATAACACAGGTTGCTTTCTCCGGCGCAAAGGAGTTTATCGAAAAATACAGCGACAAAACTGATGCTGAAGACGGTATAATCGGTCATTTCGGTCTTGGTTTTTATTCCGCATATATGGTATCCGATACCGTTGAGATCGATACACTCTCCTATCAGAAGGACGCTGAACCGGTACACTGGTCAAGCGACGGCAGCAGCACCTATGAAATAACAGACAGCGAAAGAACTGAAAAAGGTACTTCCGTTATCATGCACTTCTCTGAAGACGGTATGGAATTCTGTGACAGCATAAAGCTGCGCGCTGTTCTCAAAAAATACTGCCACTTCATGCCGTATGAGATCTATTTCACCTGTGTTCAGGATAAAAAAGACGACGATAAGGAAGAAAAACCCGTTAACAATACTCAGCCTCTATGGCTTAAAGCTCCAAAGGACTGTACTACCGAAGAATATGAGGATTTCTACAGAGAGGTTTTCCCTGATATAAATCTCCCTCTCTTCTGGATACATCTGAATGTAGATTATCCGTTCAATCTCAAGGGTATACTTTACTTCCCGAAACAGACCGATAAGCTTCAGGTCATGCCCGGTGAGATCAAGCTTTTCTCAAATCAGGTATATATCGCAGATAATATCAAGGAAGTTGTTCCGGAATTCCTTATGCTGCTCAAGGGTGTTATAGACTGTCCCGATCTTCCCCTTAATGTATCACGATCCTTCCTTCAGAATGACGGCGAGGTTGCAAAAATATCCAAACATATTACCAAAAAGGTCGCAGACAAGCTTGTAAGCGTCTTCAAAAACGAACGCAAGGAATATGAAAGCTACTGGGATGATATTTCTCCCTTTATCAAATTCGGCTGCATAAAGGATGACAAATTCTATGACAGAATGAAGGATATCATACTTTACAAAACTACTGACGGTGAATTCAAAACATTCTCCGAAGTACCCAAATATGATGATAAGATCTACTATGTATCCGATATGAACGCTCAGGCTCAGTATGTTAAAATATTCAAAGACAACGGCATAGACGCTATTATCCTTGAGCATAATATTGATACTCATTTTGTCACCTATCTTGAATATAAGGAATCAGGTACAAAATTCGTAAGAATTGACTCTGATGTTGATGAGGCTCTGAAATCAGACAATGCCGTGGACAGTGCCGAAGATAATGATAAGCTGATCGAAGTATTCAAAGACGCTCTCGGTATGGATAAGCTTGAAATAAAAGCTCAGGCTCTGAAATCGGAAGGTACTCCCGCAGTTATCACCATAAACGAATATCAGAGAAGAATAAACGACATGAATCGTATTTACGGAGATATGTTCGGCGCAAATAATGACAAGGCTAAGGAAACACTTATAATAAATACAGCCAGCCCTGTTATAAAAAGAATTACCGAATATGATGACGAAAAGAGAGATCTTCTTTGCAGACATATCTACGATCTTGCAGTACTCAGCCAGCGCAAGCTTACTGCCTCAGAACTTGAGGGCTTCATTGAAAGAAGCGTTGAAGTAATGGATCTTATCTGATCCGCAAATAAAAAAACATCCGTACCGAAAGACTAAACATCTTTCGGTACGGTTTTTTTAATACTCTGCATTAATCTTATAAATATTACTTGTGCCGAGAATATAAAGTGTATTAGTATCGCAGAAGCATATTTTTCTTGAATCCGAGGAAACCTCTTTGTGATAAAGCTGAGAACCTTTGAAATTATATATTGAAAAATCGTTCTGCATAAGCACACATATCTTTTCATTGAAATAATCAAGGGAAAGTATACGTTTGCCTGTAGATACCTCGGAATCCTTCTTGCCGTCAGAATTGATCGCTATGATATCACATTCATGACCGTCGGGATTCATAGACAGTGAAAGCACTACGCCGTAATTCCTTTTCATTGAATAGGTCGTAAGCACCCTGGAATTATAGGAAATTTCCGTAAGCTTCTTATTATCAATATCCACATGGTATACAGAATTATCACCCACGGCTATTACCTTATCATTATCAAGATAACATATATCATAAATATATGTATCCTCAAATTCATATTTCTGATAATAGGTTTTCTGGGAAAAATCCAGTATATATATCACGGATATAAGTCCGCCGTCTTTTGCGGAAACTCCGCTGAGCGCTGCGCGGGTGCCGCTTGAATTTACGGATACATTGCTTACATAATACTCTGCAAAGGAATAACCGTACTGTTTCTTGTTATCCTTATCATTTACCGTCAGCTCGGAAAGGTAATCGTTTCCGTATGTAAGCAGCGCATAAGTACCGTTTGCCGCTATATCCGCATCAAAAAGCTTATAGGAAGCGTTTCCCGAATAAAGTGTTGAGCTGCGATTTATGATCCTGTATCCCGTGGCATCGGCATTGTATATTATCGAATAATCGTTATCCGTTTTCATGATAGGATTTGCAAATGAGTGTTGGTTATTCTGATATTCTCCGGCATTCGGATTCAGAACCACAACAGACGTATTGCTGCAATACACAGGCGCACGATCCATTAGTGAAAAATTCTCAGTATTTATAGATGTACCCACAAATCTTACAGGATACCCGCTTCCTTCGGATTTTCCCAGAAGCTCGTATTGTATCCAGTGAGAAATATTATCGGGCGTAAGCTTATCTATATTCACAAGAGCAAGAACCGCTACCACCCCTATAAACAGTATTCCGAATACTTTGAAAAACTTCTTTGTCAGATTTGTGGGGGCAGGGTCATTATCTCTGAAATTTGTCAGAGGAACATCCTCATAGCTCATATACTTACGTTCTATGTCATTTTCCCTGTTTGTTCTTCTTTTCAGGAAATCAGGTTTCTTCATACCTTGTTTCTCCTTTTTCTTTTCTATTTAGCTGATTATAAAACACAGAAAAGCCTGTGACTATGCGGATAATTTTGTATTTACAATTATACATTTTCTCCGTTTTCAATGATTTTCAAGTTTTTGGCGAACTGTCGGCTATACTCAGTAAAATACCCTATTCAGATAAAGACCGTGCGCAGGAGCAGTAGGTCCTGCCTTTTTTCTGTTTTCGGCTTCGATAATTGACGGTATTTCATCCGGAGATATTTTCCCCTGTGAAACATATAAAAGCGTACCCACTATTATACGAACCATATTATACAAAAAGCCGTCTGCCTGAGCCGTCACCGTTACCATATTTTCAGCTTCGGAAACACAAACTCTGCTGACAGTCCTGTGAAAATCGCCCTTCTCCCTGTTATCAAGGGTGCAGAACGAGGTAAAGTCGTGGTATCCCTCTATATGACTTGCCGCTTCATTCATGCGTTCAATATCCAGAGGATACCAATAATGCAAAGCATATTTATCAAGGAATGGATTACGTATATCATTATGCCATATCTTATAAATATACTCCTTACCCTTGCATGAATATCTTGCATGGAACTCCTCATCCATTTCCTTTGCGGATAAAACTGCAATACTTGGCGGCAGATAATTATTCAGCGCAGCCGGAATTTTTTCAGCCGGTATACGGTGACCGGTGTGAAAGCTTACGCAATACATATTTGCATGAACTCCCGAATCCGTTCTGCTGCACCCCTTTATGTCAACGTTACCGAAGACAGTAAACAGTGCTTTCTGAAATACTTCCTGAACGGAAACTGCATTCTGCTGTATCTGCCATCCGTGAAAGCAGCTGCCGTCATACATCATTGTCAATAATATATTTCTCATACGTTCTCCACTTTGCTTTCCGTCCTATATTACAGCCGCAAAAAGCATATTGCTTACTATAACTGACGAAAAGATCACTATACAGCTAATCAGAGCGCCAAGGTCTTTCAGAGAAAAGTGAAGTACCTTCATCCTTGTACGATTCTTTCCCCCGTTATAGCACCGACATTCCATGGCTGTTGCAAGATCTCCGGCCCGGCGGAATGCAGACACAAACAGGGGTATAAGTACAGGTACAAGTGCTTTGACCCGCTGTATAATATTACCGCTTTCCATATCTGCGCCCCTTGCCTTCTGGGCATTCATTATCTTATCTGTTTCCTCAAGCAGCACAGGAATGAACCTGAGCGCTATTGTCATCATCATTGCTATCTCATGCACCTTGACATGAAATACAGTCAGCGGCTTCATAAGTCTTTCAAGTCCGTCCGTAAGATCTGTAGGCGAAGTAGTATATGTCAGTACAGAGCTTACCATCATCAGCATTGATATCCTGACAATAACAAATGCGGCATTTATAAGTCCGCCCGTGGTTATTTTCAGTTCCCACCACTGCCAGAGGACATCTCCCGAGCCGTAAAAAACATTCAGCACACCCGTGAGTATAATTACAAACAGTATCATCCTCAGGCTTTTCAGATATTTCATAAAGCTTATTTTCGTCATAAAAATCACTAAAAGTGAAAACAGTGACATAATCAGCAGCGATATGAAATTTTTACACAAGAATATAAAAACAATATATGCAATAAGCAAAACTATTTTTGTTCTTGCATCAAGTTTATGTATTAACGACTTACCGGGCATATATTGCCCGAGCGTGATCTCTCTAACCAAAGCTTTTCTCCTTTACTTCTGAGAAAGGATATTCATTATTTCATGAAATCCCTTTTCCACCGTAAGCACAGATGTATCAACATTTACTCCCTTTTCCTTCAGAAGCATCATTATCCTCGTTATCTGAGGTACACGCAATCCTGTCTTTTCAAGTTCATCTCCCTTTGAGAAAACATTCTGCGCCGTATCAAGCATTATCCTTTTTCCTTTTGACATTACAAGAATCCTGTCGGATATTCTTGCTATATCCTCCATGCTGTGGGATACTAAAATAACAGTATTTTTCCTTACCTTATGATAATCAGCAATTTTAGAAAGAAGCGCCTCTCTTCCAAGGGGATCAAGACCGGCAGTAGGTTCGTCAAGTATCAGAACCTCCGGGTCCATTGCTATAACTCCGGCTATAGCCGCCCTTCTTTTTTCACCCCCGGAAAGCTCAAAGGGTGAACAGTCAAGCTGATCCTCTCTTATCCCGGTAAAAACGGCAGCCTGTCTTACCTTTTCATCTATTTCATCATCTTCAAGTCCCATATTCTTAGGACCGAAGGCAATATCTTTATATACAGTTTCCTCAAAAAGCTGATATTCGGGATACTGGAATACCATGCCTACTTTAAAACGAACGTTTCTGATTTTTTTCGGATTTTCCCAGATATCTTTGCCGTTCAGGTATATCTTTCCCTCCGTCGGTTTCAGCAGACCATTGAGAAGCTGTACAAGAGTAGACTTGCCCGAACCTGTATGACCTATTATTCCAACAAATTCGCCCTTCTCTATCTCGAAGCTTACATCATCAAGGGCTGTCTTTTCAAACGAAGTGCCCGCTCCGTATACTAATTTTATATTTTCAGCTTTGATAACAGACAATCCGTTCACCTCTTTTTAATGCATCTGTAAATAGCTTCCGCACAGTCTTCCTCATTAAGTATTCCTTCCGGCAGATCAAAGCCGCAGCCCCTCAGTCGATATATCAGCTCCGTAGCCTGAGGTACATCCAGTCTGTGCTTTTTCAGCAGTTCGACCTTAGAAAAAACCTCTTCCGGTCTGCCCTGAAGCAAGATACCGCCGCTGTCCATCATAACAACTCTGTCGGCAGTTACGGCTTCTTCCATATAATGTGTGATAAGCACTATGGTAATACCCATTTTTTTATTAAGTGCTTTTACGGCCCTCATAACTTCATCTCTGCCCTGAGGGTCAAGCATAGCTGTAGGCTCGTCAAGAACGATACATTCGGGTTCCATCGCCATTATCCCCGCTATAGCCACCCTCTGTTTCTGACCGCCTGAAAGCTTATCGGGAGAGTGCATACGGTAATCATACATATCAACAGCTTTAAGGGCATTATCCACCCTGATACGTATCTCCTCCGGCGGGATACCCAGATTTTCACAGCCGAAGGCTACATCCTCTTCTACTATACCTGCTACGATCTGATTATCGGGATTCTGCAAAACAAGTCCGACTTTTTTTCTTATATCAAAAAGTCTTTCGTCATCCTTTGTATTTATGCCGTCCACATAGATCTCTCCCGTTGTGGGAATATAAAGAGAATTAAGATGTTTGGCAAGGGTCGATTTACCGCAGCCGTTATGACCGACCACTGCGACAAACTCTCCCCTGCCGATACTCAGGCTTACACCATTAAGAGCAAAGCTGCTGTTTTCATCCTCTTCATCATATCTGAAATAAACATTTTCTATTTTTATATATTCTTCCATTTATTTCTCCCAGATAGCAGTGCTGCCGCAGGGCAGTGTAAGTCCGCTTTGTGTTACATGGAGTCCTATTTCCGAGCTTGACACTCTGCCTCCGAATTTCGGCTTTATCATAACGCTCAGAAGATATTCCATTACTGAGGGCGGAAGTCCCGTTGTGTATGAATTAAGAATGAAAAACAATGCGTCATCAGAAAGTATTGGCAGACAAAGCTCCACAAGTGAAAAAAGCTGTTCCTCAAGCTTCCATACCTCTCCGCCGGGACCTCTGCCGTATGAAGGAGGATCCATGATTATACCGTCATATTTGTTGCCTCTGCGGTGCTCTCTCTGCACGAATTTAACGCAGTCGTCAACAAGCCAGCGTACAGGTCTGTCAGCAAGTCCGCTGAGCGCAGCGTTTTCCTTTGCCCACTGTACCATACCTTTTGAGGCGTCAACATGGCAGACACTTGCGCCTGCATTAAGACAAGCAAGAGTAGCAGCGCCTGTATATGCAAACATATTCAGTACCTTTACAGGTCTTCCCGCTTTTTTTATCTTATCAGATACAAAGTCCCAGTTTACAGCCTGTTCGGGAAATACTCCCGTATGTTTGAATCCCATAGGTTTTATCCCGAAGGTAAGCTCTTTATAGTTTATCTTCCACTGCTGAGGCACTTTTTTATTATACTGCCACGCACCTCCGCCGCTGGAGCTTCTTTTATATCGTGCATGAGCCTGTTTCCAAAGCGGATTTTTCTTTTCGGTATGCCATATTATCTGGGGATCGGGGCGGATAAGTATAATATCCCCCCATCTCTCAAGTCTTTCGCCGTCAGTACAGTCAATAAGTTCATAATCTTCCCACTGCGCTTCACGCATTTTCATTCCTCCAAAGCTATAAACACATTAAAATCAGCAGCAAGCCCAGTCATATCCTACATCCGAGAAATTTTTATTAAGCAGATCATTCTCAGAGATAAAGAACTGGCAATTACCGCTGTCGCCGAACATAAGTCCCGACACATCATCACAATCAAGCTGCAATAAAAGTACATTCTTTTCTCCCGTTTCGTAACACTCCGTAGTACCTTGTACAAAACACGGATAGCCGCCTATTCTCGACTGACCGTCTCCGAATTCATCATAAAAATCATTTTCATCGTCTTCGGATACCTCTTCGAGCATTTCGTCAAAAGCATCCTCATCACAGGTAGCAGCCATTTCCTTCTGTTCATAAATTATCTTACATTCTTTTTCATAGGGAATGTTTTCCTCTGTTTCAGCCTGATACGGGTTTTCGGACAAAAGCTTTGTTTCATCCTTTTCATAATTTTCTATAAAAACAACCTTACATGGCTCGTCATATCCGTAATCGTCAGTATTTGCAATATAAAACTGCAATAGCCCTTTTGCAGGAAAACCGTTAAGCGCAGGCATTTCCTCAAAATTGATCTGGGCTAAAAACATCATAGGATAACCGCCCACATCCATTGGATAATCGTCCTTGCTGTTAAGATAGGGACAGCCGCCCAGTTTGCTTTCCCACGGCTTAGTCTTTGCGGGAACATAATGTATCTCATTTGTAGTTCTGAGAGTTTTTTCTATTTTATCTCTGAGATATTCAAATTTTTCGGATATTTCAAACATAATTTTATCTCCTTAAATACTTGTGCAGAGCAGATCTTTCCGCTCTGCACATACTACACAGATCACAATGATTACTTGCTTATATTACAGCTGGGAACTTCAAGAACGGCGCCTCTGTTTCCTGATGTAACGAGTGACGCATATCTTGCAAGATAACCTGTTGTTATCTTTGGTTCTCTCGGTTTCCATTCTGCTTTACGCTTAGCAAATTCCTCTTCGCTGAGCTGAACGTTTATGGTATTTGCATTTATATCTATTTCAATTATATCCCCGTTTTTGACAAGAGCAATAGGACCGCCTACAGCTGCTTCCGGAGATACATGACCGATTGCGGCGCCTCTTGTTGCGCCGGAGAAACGTCCGTCTGTTATAAGTGCTACTGTACTGCCCAGACCTCTGCCCATAATTGCGGATGTGGGATTGAGCATTTCTCTCATACCGGGACCGCCCTTAGGTCCTTCATAGCGGATAACCACAACATCACCGTCTACGATTTCACCGCCGTTGATAGCTGCCATTGCATCTTCCTCGCAGTCATAAACCTTTGCGGGGCCTGAATGTTTGAGCATTTCGGGAGCGACCGCGCTGCGCTTGACTACACAGGAGTCGGGGGCAAGATTACCTCTGAGTACAGCGATACCGCCTGTTTTACTGTAGGGATTTTCTACGGGACGGATTATCTCGGGATTCTTATTGAGCACACCGCTGATATTCTCGGCTATTGTTTTGCCTGTACAGGTGATAAGGTCGGTTTTAAGCAGCCCAAGCTTATTTATCTCGTTCATTACGGCATAGATACCGCCTGCTTCGTTAAGGTCTTCCATATATGTATGACCTGCCGGCGCAAGGTGGCAGAGATTAGGTGTTTTTGAGCTGATCTCATTTGCAATATCAAGATTAAGATCAATACCGCACTCATGTGCTATAGCCGGAAGATGAAGCATACTGTTGGTACTGCAGCCCAGAGCCATATCCATTGTAAGCGCATTTCTGAAGGCATCCTCCGTCATTATATCACGGGGACGGATATTTTTCTCAAGAAGTTCCATGATCTTCATGCCTGCGTGTTTTGCAAGTCTTATTCTTTCGGAATAAACGGCAGGTATTGTGCCGTTGCCTCTCAGACCCATACCGAGTACTTCGGTCAGGCAGTTCATAGAGTTTGCGGTATACATACCCGAACATGAACCGCAGCTGGGACATACTTTATTTTCAAATTCATCAAGCTCTTCGGCACTTATTTTTCCTGAATTGTAAGAGCCCACTGCTTCAAACATACTTGAAAGGCTTCTTTTTTCACCCTTTACTCTTCCTGCAAGCATAGGTCCGCCGCTTACAAATATAGTCGGTATATTCAGTCTTGCAGCTGCCATAAGCAGTCCCGGAACATTCTTATCACAGTTCGGAACCATTACAAGTGCATCGAAAGCATGAGCTATAGCCATAGCTTCCGTTGAATCTGCTATAAGGTCACGGGTAACAAGGGAATACTTCATACCCTTATGACCCATTGCTATTCCGTCACATACAGCAATAGCGGGGAATACCACAGGATTTCCGCCTGCCATAGCAACGCCCTGCTTTACGGCATTTACTATCTTGTCGATGTTCATATGACCGGGTACTATCTCATTATAGGAGCTTACTATACCGATCATTGGTTTTGCTATTTCCTCATCTGTCATTCCCAACGCTCTCAGAAGAGAACGCTGAGGTGCGCACTGTGTTCCACAGCTTACTGCATCACTTATCATTTTAAAAACCTGCCTTTATCTTTATATTTAGCGGCTGAAACTGCCTGCATATCATATACCTATATTATAGATTTTTCTTTATTACTTGTCAACCCGGCGAGCCGCGCGTGCCTCATATCTACAGCGCTCGCTTGGGGCAGTTCTGTTTTAAATGCAGGGCTCCTCGCCCTGCACCCCGCAAGGGGCTGAGCCCCTTGACCCGCAAAATTATAACACCCACTACTTTTTTGTCCTATCCCACTTTCATTCAATTTTCAATATTTATATCTACGAAATATAATTATTCAGACTTTTCATGACACCGGGACAGTCTCTCACCATAAATTCACTATTCATTATTCACTATTCACTAAGAAAGCGTATCATACTCATTGCTGCAATTGCGCCGTCAGCCACTGCCTTTGATACCTGCAAGAGTCCGCCGATACAATCTCCTGCTGCGAAAAGTCCGGGCACTGCTGTTGCACGATTTTCATCAACCATGATCTTGTTCCCGTCAAGAGGTGTGCCGACCTTACGCGCAAGCGCAGTACTGCCCGCAGTTCCTACTGCGATAAATATACCGGAAATATCAAGCTTTTC
Organism: uncultured Ruminococcus sp.; assembly: GCA_902763365.1. Lineage (GTDB taxonomy): Bacteria > Bacillota > Clostridia > Oscillospirales > Acutalibacteraceae > UBA1213. The sequence continues at coordinate 898 of CACWRT010000014.1, read as the reverse complement.
GCCGTCTTCAAAGATGACAGCTTCTACTTTGCCGCTGCCTGTGATCTCTGCGATTTTTCTTGTATCGCAGGATACTTTTTCATTTTTCTCAAATGATGGCTCTTTTCCGTCTGTAAGCACAGTAACAGCGGATGATGTATTTGAAAGCGTCAATGCTTCATGAAGCGCATACTCTCCTGCACCGATTACCGCAACAGGTTTTCCTCTGTAGAAAAATGCGTCACATATCGCGCAATAGCTTACGCCTTTTCCCTCAAGCTCTTTCAGTCCTTTAATACGCGGCGTTGTTCTTGATGCACCCGTTGCGATAAGAACACTGTCATAGGTATTCTTTTCTCCGTCAGCGGTTTCAGCATCAAACTTCATATCCATATTGATCTGCAATTCAACAAGCTCGCTGTCTACAAAGGTAACGCCTAAACGCTCTGCGTTTTTTCTGCTGTCTTCAATAAGCTTCTTTCCCGATATGGGCTGTGCAAATCCAAAATAATTTTCGATAAGATCAGCTTTTGCAAGTGCGCTCTCTCCGTTTGTTACTACGGTTACGGCGGTTTTCCCGCTTCGGGCAAGATACAGTGATGCCGATATTCCTGCAGGTCCTGCTCCTATTATCAACGTTTGTTTCATTGTTATAGCCTTCTTTTTTGATGATTATTTTATTATTTTTACTGAGTTAACTAAGATTTTCTATTTTTATTCTTTATTTATAATTAAACATTTCTTTTTTGTACTGTTAGTATACCACCTTTCATTGATTTATTCAAGTGTCATCATAATTCCGGCGAGCCGCCGGTCCCGTAACGCGGGTATCGCTCCGCTGCGCATCCGCTCTGAACTTGCGGTTCATGCTGTACTGACCGCGTATCAGGCTTCTTGAGCAGCTCATTTTTTACCATTG
>CACWRT010000013.1 GCA_902763365.1 uncultured Ruminococcus sp. | reverse complement strand
CCGTGCACACCTCTACTCTGTATAAGTTCCACTATCCAATCGCCCGATGGGCTCTTGGAGTGTCACTTAATCAGTCGCCTGCGGCGACAGCTTCTCCGCCGCCGCGTCGGTCGGTGCTTCTGCCTTCGGCAGAGGTGTCCACCGGACACCCGCACCCCTCAAGGGGAAGCCTATGGTAGTCACTACTTTTCAATGTTGTCCAAAGAATAGGGTACACTTCAATTGCCTATGTTCTCCGCAGACAGTATGCAGGATCAGACGTCTCAGACAGTTCAGGAAAGCTCGGTGACAGCGGCAGGGAGTGTTGATCCGAGTGTAATTTATAAAGACAGAGTAGTGACAAGTACAATAATTAATGAGGTAACTGCGGAAACATCCTCCGGTTATGGGGTTGAGACATCAAATGTAACAACTTCCGGAACAAATACGGTTGTACACGATACAAGCGTAATACATGATACCAGCGTTATTCATGATACAAGTACCGTGATAGAATATGTTGACAGAACACAGACAGTTTATGTACCAATCTCATCTAATGAAAAGATAGCGGATTATACAGATTATTCTGTATATGACAACGGACAGTATCAGTTCAGAGTGTATCCGCAAAGTGGAGAAGCGTCTATAATGAGAGTAAAACACATTGATGCACCTGTTTATACAATGCCTTCAGGTTTTACTATTGACAATATAAACATACCTGTGACAAAGGTGGAGAAGAATGCTTTTCTGTTTGGTGATGATACATATTCTAAAAAATTCGGTACGACAAGCGGTGATTTTGGCAGGGTAACTACGCTTATTTTGCCCGAAAAAATAAGCGAACTGCGGAATATACCTGTAAATAAATTTATTAACCTGAAGGAGATCAGGGGAGAGTATAAGAATATATACCGTTTGGAAGATGATACCTTCAATACAAACAGCGTGGAGGTACTTGACTTACAGGCTCTTTTTCCAAATCTGCTTGAGATAGACGGTTTAGGTAATTTGAATGGATTAAAAAGGGTCATTATTCCTCAGGGATGTGTATATATTTCTGATTCCGCATTTTATGGTTATTTTAATGCTGATGTTACAGTGACCTGCCGATATGATGATGACTGGGATTTTATGGGTTGGACGATACCGAAAAAAGTGCATATAGTTCTTCCTGACAGCAATATAAATAAGCTTCCCAGATTAGGTACCTTGACTGCAGATGAAAATAAGACGTTTGATTATCTTTATTTTGAACTTGAAGATAAGAATGCAGTATTTACAGGTGATAAGTTAGGCGATATGCTTTGTAATTTGAAGAATGTATATAATTTATATTTACCTGAATCGATGCACACCATCAGAGCTAACGAATTTGATTCTTCGGATCCGTCTGCCGAAAAAAGCCGTAAAATACACTCTGTTGTAGTTCCGGCTAATATTGTTAATATAGAAGACCATGCTTTTGAAACAAAAGATCATATCATTGGAGAAGTTTTGATCCCATACGAGAATACAACCGAAAATGATAGAAAAAGGATTTCGGCTATGATAGAAAAAAGCTCTAAAAATCTTAGTCAAAGTGGTATGATCATCACAGGTGACGGAACTTTTATTTGCTATCATGATCCTGATTATATAGTATGATCAAATAACATATAAAAAATTATGGTGCGAAGCGTCAATGTTTCGCACCATTAATGCATGACGCACACACGAGGGGGTCGTGTGTGCGTCTGCTGTTATGGGAAAGGATGTGTGTGTTTGTGACTTGTAAGCTATTATTCTGAAACTACCTTTTGCATCATAAAAAGATCTTGTAGTTTTTGATCGAATAATTATTGAACCTTTCTGTATTACAAGACTCGTCAAAAAAGCAAAAGGTTCAAAAAAAACGAAAAAAAATAACCTCACCCGCAAAAAATAATTTCTCCTCTTAACTCCCGCTCCCTGACTCCACACTGAAAATAATTCCACAAATCAATTCCTGAGAAGAATTGGTTTGTCCGGAAAAATAAAAAAATCCGTATCTCCCTGAAAAGAGAGATACGGCAAAATTAATACAAAAATCCATCCATTTCTTTTAGTCTGTCAATGTTTGATTTATCGCTGTATTCGTTGTAGAAGCGGTCTATCACTTCCGCTTTGATCGGGTGGATGTGTTTATTTATTTTATCATATTCAGACTGTTTAACAAAATTATTGTCGATCAGATATGTGTTGACTGTGGAACCATCTGCAAAGGAGTTAACAGATTCAGACAAGATATTCCTGACCTGCTCCAGCTCCAGATTATCTGTCAGTTCATAAAATGTGACGCTTCTGTGTATTGATTGAGTTCTGTCATCTGAATTGATACTGTACAATGACTCGGTATTGGAAATATAAACCCGGTCGTCGTTTTCAGAGTATAAAATTTCTGCGCTTGATCCGCCTGTATCATCCGCAATTGTCAGACATTGTAAAAGAGGTTTGACCTGACCGTTTTCTATTGTGAACAGATAAGACAGCCGGTGATTATAAACTGAAACACCAGCCCCAAAATCCGTAGTAAGCAGCATTTCAAAAACACCGTCATCGTTATAATCGAAAACAGGGCTGCTTGATACAGTAAGCGCATCATCCGTAAAAGTCTGTCCTTCAAACTCATATGAAGCCCACTGTCCGGTTTTAATGTAATTATCGTATATTGCGGCGGCAGTTTTATAGCCCTCTGTTTCCTTTATGTTGACACGCTGAGCAGGTCCTGAAACAGTACAGCCGAGGGTTTTCATTGTTTCAAGTGTATCATTGACGATTTTCTCACCGTCTGAGGTGTTTTTGATACTCAGATGTGTGGCGCTGCTGCCATTGTTTTTTATATTTGCAGTTTTGAATTCCCTGCCGTCAAATTCCGCAGGTATGTTTCCATCGGTTGTAAGATATGTTTTATCAGGCGTACTGAAATATTCAACATAGTGATCCGCGCCGTTTTTAATCAGAGAGGATAACAAAACAGATACGGCTCTGCCTTCAATAAAACTGTAGACTTGCAGTGTATCGGAAAGGGGAGTACCTGTGCTGCTGTATGCGCACAGAAGCTCGTCTATACCGTCGTTATTGAAATCTATAAGGCGAACAACAGATACGCCGCTGATATTTCCTCTGGCAGTTGATCTGTCATCAATAATTGCCGCCTGACCGTGCTCCTTTACAAGCCCCTCTACAACATTCCTGTATGACTCGATAAGCTTGGTTTTGTCAACAGCGGGAACAGATTTTTCTTCCGTACTTTCTTCCGATTTGCTTTCTTCGGAAATTTCAGCTGCGGATGATACAGTTCCGGAGCTTTCGTCACTGCTTTCTTCGTAGCTGCTTTCGGCTTGTGAGGAAACTGTGCTGCTCACGGAAACCGGGGTCTGTTCATTCTCTGTTATGCCGCATCCGGCAAGCGAAGCTGTCAGAATGGCAGCGCATAATAATACTGCGGTTTTCTTCATGCTGATATCCTTTCTTAAAATGACCGGATTACTGACTGCCGAGCAGGGCATCAAGTTCTTTTAATCTTTCGGAATTTGAGAGGCTGCTTTTGCCGTTGAAGTACTGATCGAGTTTGTCTGAGTCTATGAATTTATAAGCATTGTATGCCTTTTCATAATCTGCCTTTTTAGCAGTTTCCTCGTCAATGGTATATGATACGTTTTCCTGTTCCTTTTCGGGATCATACTTTGTAACAGAGGAGAAGGCTTTTAATATATCGGACAGTGCAGTACCTTCCATTGTGTAGATATCAAGGTGCTGATCTGTTACAGAACCGTTTTCCTGATACTGGAAAACATTTCCCCATTCAGTGATATAAACGGTATCATCAGCTTCCGAGTATGCAAATCTTACCCTTGTTCCGCCCGTATCATTTGATACAAGAACTTCCTGAAGCAGCTGTTTTACCTTACCGTCCTCAATGGTATAAAGGTAGGAAGGCTCATAGGAATAGAACTGGTCATTGGAATCGTTTTCTGTTTCGTTTTCATAGTCATAATCATCGTAATTATGTACGGTTTCCAGATACAGTTCAAAAATACCGTCACCGTTGTAATCGAAAATGACTGAATTCTTTGCAATAAGTCTTCTGTCATTTATTTTTTTGCCGTCGTATTCATACGAAGCCCATTTTCTTGAATCAATAAAGCCCTTATAGGTATTGAAAGCTTCCTTGTATTCTTCTGTATTTTTGATGTCTGTGGTCTGGTTGTTAGCTGAGGGTATGCCTATATTTTTCATTGTTTCAAGGGTATCTTTTATTACCTTGTCAGAATTATCGCTTGAGTAGATACCAAGATGGACGGCTTTATCACGTCCGGGTCTGACGTCTGATACGACGACCATATCTTTTCCGTCATAATAGGTCATATCGCTGCCGTTTGTCAGAACGTATGTTCCCTCTTCGGCGGTATAGTATTCAACAAAGGGCTTATCTGTAGTTTCGTCTTCGTAATTGATGCCGCCCTTGTATATGGAAACAGCACTTCCGTTTGAGAAAGTATAGATCTCCTGTGTATCGGCAGAACCCATGCCTTGACCGTTATATGCGCAGATAAGCTCAGCTATACCGTCTCTGTTAAGGTCGATCACACGCACAACAGAAACGCCTTTTATAGTACCTCTTATGGTTGATCTGTCATTTACGATCTCAGCGCGTCCGTGCTGGTTTATCAGACCGTCAACAACACTCCCGTATGCAGCGTATACAGTGCTTTTGTCGGGGTTAGAAGCTTTTGAAGTCTGCTGAGGATTGCTTTGCTGAGATCTGCTTTGTACAGATGAATCGCCGCCTAACGGTACAGGCATACTCTCATCGGTGCTTCCGGCTTGTGATGATGTACTGTTTTCGTCAGCAGAGGATTCATTGTTGTTTTCTCCGCAGCCGCTGAATGATGCTGCCATAATTACAGCAAAAATTAAACTTGCCATTCTTTTCATATGGTACTTCCTCCGTATTTAACCTGGTTATTATTCAGTATTGTATAAGAAATAATAAAATATTACATTTTATATTATATATTGACTTAAAAAAAATGTCAATCCGAACTATTAATAATCACGGAAATCAATTATGTCATTCTGAGGAGCAATCGACGAAGAATCTTTCTGATATAGCTGATCTTGTGACAAAGATCCTTCGCTGACGCTCTGGATGACAGCGGTAGGAATCAGTTAGTAACCATGATTTTGATTACATTTTTGTCGGACTTTGTGCATAGATTTGAATGTATGAATTAAGCTGATAATTTATTCTTATCACTTTATATTGTTATATCTGAAATAATTCTTGTTTTTAATATCTACTGAGTCGGGTGGTGAGTATGATGGCAGACAGAAAAAGATTTTTTTATGACACAGCAGGCTTCCTGATAGTGAGCATACTCGGTTGTATCGGGCATTTTGTTTATGAACTGAGCGGAAGAAATACTGTTGCGGCAGCAGTTACTCCTGTGAACGAAAGTACATGGGAACATCTCAAGCTGTTGTTTTTTCCGTTTTTGCTGTATGTACTGTGGGAGTTTTTCATTTACGGGAAAAACATCGGAGGATTTTTGTTTTCATGTATTATCGGGGTTTTGTGCGGTATGCTGTTTATCCCGTCGGCATTTTATACGTATGCGGCAATCTTCGGGAAAAGCGGTTTTTTTGTGAATACCGCAATTTTCTTTGCGGCAGTATATATTTCCTTCAGGGTCAGATCGGACAGAATAAAAAAGGGCGTTGACAAAAATAAAATGCGTACCTTTCCCGCTCTTGTAATAATGGTGTGTATAACAATACTGTTTGTGGGATTTACATTTTTTCCGCCCGACTCGCCGCTGTTCAAAAGTCCCGTATAAAATTTTCTCTTCTTTGAATCTTTTTCTTTTCCTGTGTCGTTAGTATAATTGAAATGGTAATAATGTAGTTTATTGATGCTTAAAAGAGAGGTGATGGTATGGATGTACGCCAGCTTGCGCATAAACTGAAAAAGGGTGACGAAAATGCGCTCAGTGAGATAATAACGGAGTTTTCGCCTGTTACCGCCGCAGTGATCTATAATCTTTCGGGAGAATCGATCAGCCGCTCCGACAGGGAAGAGGTTTTAGCGGATACCTTTGCCGCCCTGTGGTTCAACAGGAAAAAGATTTCCGAGGAACGTATTGCAGGTTACATAATTTGTATAGCCAAAAATAAGACGAGGGACAAAATTAAAACTGTCACAAGGAAATCCGCTGTCAGTATTGAAGAAATTGATATAGAGGATGAAATTACCATTTCGGATACAATAGAGTCAGAAGCTTGAAGCGATGAAAGGTGATGTCATAAATAAACTTGAGCAGTCAACCGGACAGAAGTATGAACCTACTGAAAAAGTCTTTGGGAATTCCATTAGAATGGGAGATTATGTATCTTCGCAGCTGAATTTCATAGCAGTGAAAGAGCCTTTTGGAAACCTTCTTCCGGTAATGAAAAAATACGGATATGATACAGATATTACTTATGAGCAGATCATATGCGGTGAGGAATCATATGACGGAAATTACTATGATAATCTTTATAATCTTATCGCACAGATATATGATATGGTAGATAAAAACTACAAAGATATGACATTAAACGAAAAAGCAGATATATATATATTTCTTTATGCAGCTTCCAATATTTCCGGTTATGACAGAGACAGACGAAATTTGTATATGTACGGTGAAATGGACAGATGGGCAGACGAGAACAACATAAAAAGCTCAAAAAGAAATATGGGTAATCCTGATTATGCAAAAAAAGATGAAGAAGTATCAAATGAAATAATAACGCTGTGGCGCAGACATGATCTTATGTATCCATGCGCAGAAACTATGATACGTGCTTCTTCCGAAAAGCTTTTCAACAGATATCCCGAAAGATGGAAAGACTTGCTTAGCCCCGATTCATGGTGATGTTAGCTTATGTCAACGCATAGGATAGATTATCTTAAAAAGCCGATTATAATTCCCCCTCACACCGAGGGGGAAAATTTTTTCTGAAAAAACCGAAAACACCCTTGACAGACCGGGGAAAAGGTGGTATAGTATAAATACAGTAAATCCTATATGTTTAATAGGTATTATAGAAAATAAGTATTGATAAACTCAGTCTTGCTTATCATATTATTGAACTGTAGGATAATTCAAACGAGAAAATAAATAATAACTGTAAGGAGTGCATTTATTATGGCAAAGATCTATAACAGCATTACCGATCTTATCGGTAAGACACCTATCCTCAAGGCAAACAAGTATGCTGCCGCAAGAAATATCGGCGCAAATATCCTGACAAAGCTTGAGTATTTCAATCCCGCCGGATCTGTAAAAGACAGGATCGCAAAGAATATGATCGAGGACGCAGAGGCAAAGGGACTGCTCAAGGAAGGCGCAACAATTATCGAGCCTACCAGCGGCAATACAGGAATCGGTCTTGCAAGCGCAGCAGCTGCAAAGGGCTACCACGCTATACTTACAATGCCCGAAACCATGAGCATTGAGCGCAGAAACCTTCTTAAAGCATACGGCGCAGAAATAGTTCTGACAGAAGGCGCAAAGGGTATGAAGGGCGCTATCGCAAAAGCTGATGAGCTTAAAGACAGTATTGAGGGCGCGGTTATCCTCGGTCAGTTCGTGAATCCTGCAAATCCTCAGGTGCATTATGACACCACAGGTCCCGAAATCTGGGAGGATACAGACGGAAAGGTAGATATTTTTGTTGCAGGTGTTGGCACAGGCGGTACACTTTCCGGTACAGGCAAATTCCTCAAGGAAAAGAATCCCGATGTAAAGGTTGTTGCAGTTGAGCCTAAGACTTCTCCCGTTCTCTCCGAAGGCAAGGCAGGCCCGCATAAGATACAGGGTATCGGCGCAGGATTTGTTCCTGATACACTGGATACAGGTATATATGACGAGGTAATAGCTGTTGCAAACGAAGATGCTTTTGCGGCTTCAAAGGATTATGCTCACAGTGAGGGCGTTCTTGTGGGTATTTCAAGCGGCGCAGCTCTTTATGCGGCAGAGCAGCTTGCAAAGCGTCCCGAAAACGCAGGCAAAAACATTGTGGTTATTCTGCCCGATACAGGTGAAAGATACCTTTCCACCGACCTTTTTAACTGAGCCTGATGCTCAGAGCGCGGCAGTCGGGGGATATCTTAATCATTTCCGAAGCTTGATTTTATTTTTAAGCTTTTGAGAAAAGTCCTTGTATTGCCTGCTTTATCATGCTTTCATAGCGGCTTAAACTATACATTGGTTTTGTCTGCTATAAATAAAGATCCACTTTACATCCCGGTAAAATCCGAGATTCACTATCAAGCAATATCCAACCAGACATCTCCATAATATATTGATCTGCACAGCCTGATTTTTATGTCAGACTGTGCAGATTATTTTTTATAAAACCATTGACAAAATGATATCAATATGATATCATACAGATATGGACAAGAAATGACAGATCATTGTATATTTCTTGTCCGCGAGTATAGTAAAAGTACAGGAGGAAAAAACCATGAAAGAGAAAATTTATACCGGGAAAAAGATGGGTATACTGATGCTGGCAGTTGTAATTGTGTTGTTCATATCATCTGTTACTGTGGTCATATTCAGTGTAGGTAAGATCGAAGCAGCGGATGAAGCAGGCGCTGCTGTTGCAGCGGCGGATATAGCTTGTCTGATAGGCGGTATTCTGCTGTTTATTGTCAGTGCAGTGCTTTGCGGAGGATTCAAGCTTTTAAATCCTAATGAAGCAGTAGTTCTGACTTTGTTCGGAAAATATAAGGGTACGTTGAAAGAAGCAGGCTTTTACTATGTAAATCCGTTCTGCTCATCATATAATCCTGCCGCTTCAACAAAGCTGCGTCAGAGTGATGATATCGGCATAAAGCCTAAATCGGGAACAGAACAGGTTGCTGCCGAAAGCGGGTCAAGCAAGAAAATTTCGCTGAAAATGATGACGCTTAACAATAACAAACAGAAAATAAACGATTGTCTGGGCAATCCCGTTGAGATCGGTATAGCAGTTATCTGGAAAGTTGTAGATACAGCTAAGGCTGTGTTTGATGTAGATAATTACAAGGAGTTTTTGTCACTGCAGTGTGATGCAGCGCTTCGTGAGATAGTGCGTATATATCCGTATGATGTAGCTCAGAATGTGGATACTACAGGCGACGGTGTTGCAGATGAAGGAAGTCTTAGAGGATCAAGCGAGCTGGTTGCGGCGCGTATAAAGGATGAGATACAGAAAAGGGTTGCGCAGGCAGGACTTGAAGTTGTTGAAGCAAGGATAACATATCTTGCATATGCGCCGGAGATAGCGGCAGCGATGCTTCAAAGACAGCAGGCTTCGGCAGTAGTAGACGCAAGAAAGCTTATTGTTGACGGTGCGGTAGGTATGGTACAGATGGCGCTGGATAGTCTGAGCGAAAACAAGATAGTCGATCTGGATGATGAAAGAAAAGCTGCTATGGTGTCAAATCTTCTCGTAGTTCTTTGCGGCAATCATGACGCCCAGCCCGTAGTTAATTCCGGTTCTCTCTACTAACCGCCTTTCAATTAGTTAGGAATCAGGAATTAGGAATTATGGCGTCTCATGTTTTTTTGCTGAAAGTCAGTTTTTTCGTCGTTGTCTGATAATGGCTTTGACAGAACTTGCGGCGAAAAAAGCTTTCTTTCAGCGGGTAAAATCTGAGCCGCCATAATTATTCACTATTCACTATTCATTATTCATTAATCCGGTTGGGGGTGTGGTCATGGATAATATTCATTTCGGAAACGAGAATATGTTGGCGATAGGAATATGTTCGGCGCTGATGGTGATTATGCCTGTTACAGTATTTGTAATATGGAAGGTAAAAACACATTCAAAAATAAAGCCTGTATTTGTAGGAGCGGTAACTTTTCTGTTGTTTGCAATAGTGCTGAAACTGCCGTTTGCTTATTTGCTGTATCAATCGGGAAGTCCTGTTTCGGAAGCAATAAACAGTAATCCCTGGCTGTATTATCTTTTTGGGGGACTGCTGGCGGGATTATTTGAGGAAAGCGGACGATTCATAGCCTTCAAAACTGTAATGAAAAACAATAAGCAGAAAACAGACGCAGTCACATACGGTATAGGACACGGCGGTATAGAAAGTATATATATCGGTTTGTCTTTGCTGTCGTTTATAGCCATAGGTGTAATGATAAACAGCGGAAATACTTCTCAGCTGACCGAGGGAGCTGCACCCGAACAGATCGAAGCTTTGAAGGATCAGCTGGCGCAGTATGCATCTTTTGACATTACGGGAGTGTTTACAGGAGTGCTTGAAAGAGCAAGCGCAATGCTGATTCATATTTCATTGTCAATGCTTGTATTTGAAGCGGCAAACAGCAGAAAAAGACTGTGGCTTTATCTCTGCGCAGTGTTGACACATTTTGTTTTTGATTTTATAATAGTTTTTACAAAGTTCGGTCTGCCGCTGATAGCGCTGGAAATAATATTTGTCGTATTTTCTGTAACTACTTTCATAATTGCAAAAAAAGCTGTTAATAGATTATAGTTTATAGATTATAGTTTGATAGATTATATTTTTATACGCTTTTGTTATCCGGCTTTTGGATTAAAGTTTGGCATACGAAAAAAGGAGATAATTTTGCGGGTCAAGGGGCTCAGCCCCTTGCGAGGTGCAGGGCGAGGAGCCCTGCCCGCCGGAGGCATTTAAAACAGAACTGCCCCGAGTGAGCGTTGTCGGTCAGATGAAAACAGGATGGAAAAAGAAAAGGGAGCAGAGTCACGCTGGCGGCGGCTCGCCGGGGAGGGAAAAGATGAGTGAGAAGAAGCAGGTTCCGCTGAGGTTGAAAAAAGAATTGTATGACGCGCTGTGTAAGTGGGCAGAGGACGACTTCCGATCTGTAAACGGGCAGATAGAATATCTTCTTACAGAGTGCGTGAGACAAAGAAAGAAAAACGGAAAATATGTTTCCGAACACCTTGACGAACCTTTGGACATTGATATAAAATAATAAATGGGGGGTGTTGACTGTGTGCGTTTTATCCCGGCAGATAAAAAAATACAGGCTTGAAAAAAATCTTACACAGGATAAACTTGCTAAAATGGTGGGAGTCACAACTCAGGCAGTATCTAAATGGGAATGCGGCAGTACACCCGATGTACATATCCTGCCTAAAATAGCAGATGTTCTTGACGTCACAACAGATATGCTTTTCGGACGTGAGGAGAAGGATGAGATATACTCTCTGGCGCGTAAGATAAGCCGTATGCAGAATGAAGAAACATATAAATTTGTGCTTGACATCTGCTATGCAATAGAAGTCGGACTGATACCGGATAAAACAGGCTTTGACGACTTCTGGGGACGTTTTATTAATCAGACAGGGCTTATAACGGATAAATATGACTATTTCAGTAAGACAATGAAGGACAGCGGTATGTCTACCCTAAGACTGTCACCTGATTTTCAGTATTGCTTTTTCATGAAAGAACCTGAAAAAGGACTGCGGGATAGTCTTGCAGACCCCGAAACTCTCAGAAAGATATTCATGATTTTTTCCGATAAAAAATTGCTGAATATCATATTTTATATGTATTCACGGCTCAATACTCCGGTTTCTCTGTGCCTGATAGCAAAAGAAGTATGTCTGGATATAGAAGAAACCCAACACTGTATGGAAATTCTCTGCGAGAATAATCTTGCTTCATGTACGGTCGCAGCAACTATTGACGGGGATATGAATACCTATATGTATAATCAGGAAAGCTCGGTCATACCCCTTTTGTGCTTTGCAGATGAGATATCGAAGCATAAATTCAAAGACTTGTGGGTAATATTCCAAAGAACAAAGCCTCTTTTGTAAATACTGCGCCGGAAGCCCGGATTTACAAAAATTCAGCGAGGGTATCTTCTCATTACTGCTTGATATTTCTTGAAGAAAGGCAGGACACAACAATGAACTCTATTGGAGAACAGATAAAAAAATACCGCGTTGCCCGCGGCATTACTCAGGAGCAGTTGGGTAATCTTGTGGGAGTTACCACACAGGCGGTTTCACGATGGGAAAGAGGAGGAACACCTGATGTGGAGATATTGCCTGCGCTTTCCGAAATACTGGGCGTAAGCATAGATACACTTTTCGGGCTGGAAGATCAGAGCTTTGCACTGAATCTGGCAAGAAGACTAAGTCAGCTTCCGAGAGAAGAAGCCTGCCGCTACGCATTCAATATCTGCTGGGCAATACAGATAGGAATGATGGGGGACGTGGATATAATAGACGATTTTATGAACAAGCTCATAGATAATTCCTTTATCGGCGATAATAAGACCAATGATTATTTTGCAAAACTGGTTTTTGAAGAAGGAATGGCAAATACCAGGATATCTTCACATCTGAATTACTTTTTCTTTCTTGTGGGTTCGGAAAACGGGAACAGAGATGATCTAAGTGACTTTGAAAGCCTCAGAAATGTATTCAAAATATTTGCAGACAGGAATCTGCTGAAGATAATATTTTATATGTACTCCCTTCCGAATAAGCCTGTAGTTTCTGCGCTGATAAGCAAAAATACAGATATTGATGAAGATAATATTAACAAATACATGGATGTACTATGCAAAAATAATCTTGTTACACATACTGTCATAGCAACAGCAGGCGGCGACTTAGATGCCTATACATTCCGCAGAGAAAGCTTTGCAGTACCGTTTTTGTGTTTTGCTGACGAAATCGCCAAAAAAGATCTGTATCCCTTTTACGGCGGCTATTTCAGAAAAACCCCCCTTCTTTAGCTGTTACTATGAGAGTGAATAGTGAATAATGAATAGTGAATAGTGAATGATGGATAATTGCGTCGGGTCGAGTATTATATTTGAGCCGACGATTTTTCTTGCGTCTGAGATGAGGCTTCACGTAAATCAATTTTCAAATAGTAATGCAGTCCATTTGCCATTTTGAGGAGCATCACTTCTCATGTCATTCCGAACGAAGTGAGGAATCTTTGCGATAAAGTTTCATTTGTGGAAAAGATCCCTCGCTTACGCTCGGAATGACAGTCGGGGGGTAGCTCGGTATAATATAACTTTTATTTTTCCTTTGTAGAAAGTTGAATTTCATGATAATTATTTAATACCGATTGACATATGGAGTAAAAATTGGTATAATAAGGTGTTAAGAATTGTAAGTCGGTACATTGTTTAAGTAATATAGTTTTATAATGTAAAAAAAGCAGTAATGACTTAAAGAAGCGGCAGTGAGCGTATAAAACCGGAGCCGCTATAATTATTCACTATTCACTATTCATTATTCATTACTTCTGTTGCTGTAGAAATGCAGGCAGGCGGCGAAAACAAAAACGAAAAGTAACAGCGACGAAGAAAGCGGAATAAAGCGGATGAAATATGAGGCGATACGCTCTGAGCTTTGAACTCTTAGCTCTGAGCTAAAAACGACCGAAGGGAGTTTTTTCCAATGATAAAAAGTATGACGGGATACGGAAGGTTTGAAGGAACAGTAGAGGGAAGAAATGTTGTATTTGAGATACGCTCGGTAAATCATAGATTTCTTGAGCTGCAGTGCCGTACTCCGAGAGGGTGCGGATTTATAGAGGAAACAATAAAGAAGGTAGTTTCGGAATATGTAACAAGAGGCAAGGTGGATGTTTTTGTAACGATCGAAGCGGATGATTCTCTTGAAGCAGAAGTCAGCCTTAACAGGTCGCTTGCAGCAGGATATGTGAAGGCACTCAGACAGCTGAGGGATGAGTTTGATCTTTCGGACGATATAAGCGTGTCCTCTGTGGCAAAATACGGCGATATTTTTAATGTCAGAAAAGCACCTGAGAATGAAGAGGTACTTTGCGCTATAACAGAAAAGGCAGGCAGAGAGGCTCTGAAGGAATTTATTGCAATGAGAGAACGTGAAGGAGAAAAGCTGAAGGCTGATGTTCTTTCAAGATGCGATGTTATTGTGTCCATTGTTGAGGAAATAGAAGCGCGTTCTCCCGGTATAGTTGACGAGTACAGGGAAAAGCTCTATACAAGACTGAAAGAGGTTCTGGAGGAAACAACAATAGATCCTCAGAGGATACTTACCGAAGCAGCGATCTTTGCCGATAAAACCGCAGTGGATGAAGAAACGGTAAGACTCAGAAGTCATATAGATCAGCTGAGAGATATGCTTTCGGGGAATATTGCTGTGGGCAGGAAAATAGACTTTATTGTGCAGGAAATGAACAGAGAAGCTAATACTATAGGCTCAAAGGTAAGCGACGCTGACCTTGCTCATAAGGTTGTTGATATCAAGGCTGAAATAGAAAAAATAAGAGAACAGATACAGAATATTGAATAACAGGAGATATACATAGTTATGCAGCTTATGAATATAGGTTATGGCAATATGATATCCTTCGACAGGATAATTGCGATAGTCAGTCCCGATGCTGCCCCTGTAAAGAGAATGGTTCAGGCTGCGAGGGACTGCGGAAAGCTTATAGACGCTTCTTGCGGAAGAAAAACAAAATCTGTAATTGTTACAGACAGCGATCATGTGGTTCTTTCCGCATTACAGCCTGAAACTCTGTCTCATAGGGCAGAACAAAGCGATAATGTTGAGGAGGTAGGTACCGTTGAGATCTGACGGATTGCTGATGGTTATTTCAGGACCTGCGGGCGCAGGCAAGGGAACAGTTGTAAAGGAGCTTATGAAGGACGATAATATGCGTCTTTCCATATCAGCAACTACAAGGGCCCCCAGAGGTCAGGAAAAGGACGGGGTAGAATATCATTTTCTTACAAGAGAAGAATTTGAAAAAATGATAGACGAGGACGGATTCTATGAATATGCTCAGTACCTCGGGAATTATTACGGGTCGCCTAAAAAACCTGTAGAACAGTGGCGAAAAGACGGAAAAAATGTTATACTTGAGATAGAAGTCCAGGGATGTCAGAAGGTCAAGGCTATTCAGCCCGATTGTATAAGTATTTTTATCATGCCGCCGTCACTTGAGGTACTTGAGAAAAGACTCAGGGGAAGAGGAACTGAGACTGAGGAAAATATTATTAAAAGAATGGCAAGGGCAAAGGAAGAGCTTTTGCTTGCAGATGATTATGACTATGTTGTGGTAAATGATGCGCTTGAGGACTGTGTTAAAAGCATAAGGGATATTATCAGAAATAATCAGGGCTGATGATTTTCTCTAAAGGGAGTGATATCATTGGGACAAAAAGATAAGGTCACAAAGACTCTTGAATCCTATAACAGTGTATTTGCGGATATCGTTAACGGCTTTCTTTTCAACGGCAAAAAGGTGGTTTCAGAAAAAGACCTTATGCCTGCCGATAAGGAATCCCGGTTTAAAGCTGACGGAATTATACGAAGTCAGGAAAGAGATGTATCAAAATACTGGATGGATACAAATATCAAAATTGCGTTTATAGGCTGTGAAAATCAGTCCGGTACAGATAAATATATGCCCCTGAGAATAATAGGATATGACGGAGCAGTCTATAAAAGACAATACGATGAGCTTAAAGAAATCACTGCGGATAAGAGAAGGTGTTATCCCGTTATCACGCTGGTGGTCTATTTCGGCAGGGATGACTGGAACTGCGGCAGGGATCTTCTTTCATGTCTTGATATCCCGGAAGCAATAAAACCTTTTGTAAGCGATTATAAAATGAATTTTTACTCAATGAAGGATATGACTAAGGAGAAGATCGAGCAGTTTGACTCTGATTTCAAAGCAATAGCAGAGTTTTTCTATGCTTTGAATACGGGGACTGAATATCATCCGTCTGATACCAGGCTTGATCATCCCGAAGAAGTACTCGATATGATAGATGTATTTGCTGAAGATGACCGTTTCAGAAATGAATACAATACTCTCATAAAGGAGAAGAAAGAGGGAGGTATCTCTATGTGTGAGATCTATGACAAGATAATCATGGAAGGCATGGAAAAAGGCATGGAAAAAGGTATGGAAAAAGGTATGGAAAAAGGAAAAATCGAAGGTATGATACAGACCCTGTCTGATCTGGTAAGAAAAGGACTGATAACCTTGCAACAGGCTTCGGAACAGGCAGGTATGACTGTTCCCGAATTCCGCAGCAAAGCCGGTATTCCTACCTGATTGCTTCAGATAACCTGAACGATACAGTCGATATGGCTGATCGAATATAAATAATGATTTTATTCAGAGGTGTTTTATATGTATGAACATTATACAAGACCGTCGGTAGATGATATTTTTGCAGGAAAAATGAGTAAGTATGCACTTGCTATTGCAGTTGCAAAGAGAGCAAGAGAGATAACCGATGATATGCAGAGCGATAAAGGAAAGGTCTGCGATAAGCCTGTTATTGTGGCTGTGGATGAATTCAAAAATCACAAATATAATATCCTTGAACCCGAAACCGATGACTGATGGATGTATCACAGCTGCTGTAGCGGTAGAGAATACCAATCTTAGCTTTGATAAACTGTATGATTATATCGTTCCTGAGGAAATGGCGGAAAAAATAAAAACAGGTTGCCGTGTAAAGGTAAGCTTTGGTCACTGCCTGCGTCAGGGAATGGTCATGCAGATGAAAAGAAGAGATGATGTCAAAGGGTTGAAGCCTGTTTCTATGCTGATAGACAGTGAACCGGTAATGTCGGAAGAGCTTATCAGAATGGCGTTTTTTATGAAGAATCACTGCTACTGTACATATTACGATGCCTGTACGGCTATGCTGCCCACAGGTCTGTCGGTAAAGCTTACATACAGCTATAGAGCGGCAGCTGATGCAGACACGGATCATTATCTTACAGGCGAACAGGAAAAAGCAGTTTATGATTATCTTAAAAGCCGCAGGACTCCCGTAAGAGAAGACAGACTTATGAAGAAGCTGCTGCTGACAGATAATGGGCTGCTGCGCGATATGACTGAAAAGGGCATTTTAATACGCAGTGAAACAATAAAAAAACGTATTGCCGATGAAACCGTAAAAATGATAAGACTCAGGGGAGAGATCCCCGAAAGACATTATACTCCTGCACAATCGGAAGTAATAAGAGTGCTTACAGATTCGGGAGAAGCGTCTGTGAAAGAAATATGCTATTTTACTGGTGTGACATCAGCTGTTACAGATAATCTTGTAAAAAGAGGCATATGCGAATATTTTGAAGCAGTACCGCCGAAAAAGGAATACTATGAGCCCGAAACTGTAGAGAAAGAAGAGATAAACCTGACTTCTCAGCAGCAGAAAGCTTATGATTCGGTCATTTCGGGATACGAAAGCGGCGAAGCAGCTGTTACATTGCTGTACGGCGTTACAGGAAGCGGAAAAACATCTGTATTCATGAAGCTGATCGACAGAGTTCATGAGGATGGAAGGGGAGTAATATGTATGGTCCCCGAAATATCGCTAACTCCTCAGATGCTCGGTAAATTCAAGGCAAGATACGGCGATAGCGTTGCGGTTTTTCACAGCGGTCTGCCCCTCGGAGAAAGACTGGAACAGTGGCGCAGGGTGCGTGACGGTCGGGCTGATATTGCCGTGGGCACACGTTCGGCAGTGTTTGCGCCAATGAAAAATCTCGGTCTGATAGTAATGGACGAGGAACAGGAGTACAGCTATAAATCATCCGCAACACCCAGGTTTCATGCAAGAGAGCTTGCAAAATTCAGGTGCAGTGAAAATAAATGTACACTGCTGCTGTCGTCAGCGACACCGTCGGTAGAAAGCTACTGGCACGCTCTGTCCGGAAGATATTCTCTTTGCAGACTTGATAAAAGATATGGAACAGCAAGACTTCCTCATGTAATAACCGTTGATATGAACAGGGAACAGGATCAGGGAAATCATAGCGGATACAGCAGTATCCTGCTTGAATCTATAGAAGAGAACCTTAACAACGGACAGCAGTCCATACTGCTTCTTAACAGAAGAGGGCATAATACATTTATAGCCTGCCGTGATTGTAACGAAGTAATTTCATGTCCCAACTGTTCTATATCGCTTACGTACCATAGTGCAAATCACAGACTGATGTGTCATTACTGCGGATACTCGATACCTGTCCCTCAGACCTGTCCCGCCTGCAATTCCAAAAGGATACGCTACAGCGGTGCAGGTACTCAGCGGGCGGAACAGGAGCTGTCGCAGCTGTTTCCCTCAGCAAGAGTTCTGCGGTTGGATACGGACGCAACAATGCAGAGATTTGCATATGAAAAAAAATTAGGAGCTTTCCGTGACGGAGAGTATGATATAATGCTTGGCACTCAGATGGTGGCAAAAGGGCTTGATTTTCCGAATGTAACACTTGTGGGAGTGCTGTCTGCGGACGGCATGATGCACAGCGAGGACTTCAGAAGCTATGAAAGAACGTTTTCGCTGCTTACTCAGGTAGTAGGGCGTTCGGGCAGAGGAGGACTTGAGGGAAGGGCTGTTATACAGACCTTTGAACCGGGTAATCCTATAATAGAGCTTGCAGCGGCTCAGGATTATGAAGCTTTTTTCCGATCTGAGATCGCACTCAGAAAGGTAATGCTGTATCCGCCGTTTGCGGATATGGGAGTCATAGCTTTTATCGGAGAAGATAAAAATGCAGTCGCAAAGGCAGCAGATTATTTTTCGGAAAAAATGAAAACGCAGCTTCGGGAAAAATATTCCGATCTGCCTATCAGGATGCTGGGTCCTGCCCCGGCAGCAGTTGCAAGGATCAGCGGAAAATACCGTTTCCGCATTATTCTGAAATTCAGGAACTCAAAGCGGTTCAGAGAAATGCTTGCCGATATGCTTGCACTTACGGGAAAAGACCATGTTTTCCGTGATGTCACAGTTTATGCCGACATCGATCCGGATAACATTATTTAATGAATAGTGAATAATGAATAGTGAATAATATAATTCTAATTCCGAATTCCCAACTTCACTCTTCACACTTCACACTTAAAAAAGGGGAGGTAATAAAAATGGCGATAAGAAATATAGTGAAAGAGGGCGACCCGGTTCTGAATAAGATATGCCGCCCTGTTGAGAAATTTGATGAAAAGCTTGCAGTATTGCTTGATGATATGTATGAAACCATGCAGGCAGGAGACGGCGTCGGACTTGCCGCACCACAGGTAGGAATACTCAGACGTATATTTGTAATTGATATCGGCGAGGGAAAAACGGAATTTGTTAATCCCAAGATAGTCATGACCAAGGGTCGGCAGGAGGGCAGTGAAGGCTGTCTCTCATGTCCGGGAGAATTCGGTATAACTGTACGTCCGATGTATGTGACTGTTACCGCACAGAACAGATACGGAGATCAGTTTACTGTTAATGCAGAAGGACTTTATGCAAAAGCAATATGCCACGAGAACGATCACCTGGACGGTATTCTTTTCAAAGAACACGTTATTCGTAAGATCGACCCCCGTGAATTTGATGAAAATTGATAATATAAGCTCAGAGCGGCTCGCGGCAATTAGCTTTTAGCTCAAAGATCAAAGCATGAGAAAATATAATTACTGCGATCGAGCTAAACTAAAATCTATAAACCAAAAAATGGTGATAATATGAGAATCGTATTTATGGGGACACCGGATTTTTCCGTACCATGTCTTGATGCGCTGATAAAGGACGGCAATGAAATAGCAGCAGTATTTACCCAGCCGGATAAACCAAAGGGTAGAAAAGCATTGCTTACGCCGCCGCCTGTTAAGGTGAGGGCGCTTGAGGACAATATAGAGGTGTTTCAGCCGGTCACATTAAAGGACGGAGAGGCACTTTCAATACTCAGGAAGCTCGCACCCGAAATGATAGTAGTAGTGGCATACGGAAAGATATTACCGAAGGAGATACTTGAACTGCCCGTATACGGCTGTATCAATGTCCATGCTTCGCTGCTGCCGGAATACAGAGGTGCAGCGCCGATACAGCAGGCTATCCTTGACGGAAAAACAGTCACAGGAGTAACTGCCATGTATATGGACGTGGGACTTGATACAGGCGATATGCTTATGAAAACAGAGGTCTGTATCGGTGAGAATGATAATGCAGAGCAGCTTCATGATAAGCTTTCTGCCGCCGGGGCAGAACTGATCGTAAAGGTAGTACACGCTGCTAAGGCAGGTACGCTTGTGCGTGAAAAACAGGATGACAGCAAGGCAAGCTATGTGGGTGTGCTTACAAAAGAAATGTCGGAAATTGATCTGACTAAAACCGCACAGCAGGTGCATAATAAAATAAGAGGACTCTATTCCTGGCCTGGCGCAGCAGTTAAGGTCAGGGGTAAAAAAGTGAAGATCCATTCGTCACGCATTGCGCAGGGCAGCGGAAAAGCAGGTCAGGTGCTTTCGCTTAAACCGCTTATTGTAGCCTGCGGTGAGGGCGCAGTTGAAATACTTGAACTTCAGCCCGAAGGAAAGAAAAGAATGGACGCAGCTTCATTTGTAAACGGTCTTCATATTACTTCACCCGAAGAAATATCCTTTTCCTGACGCGCGGAGGATAGCCTATGAAAACAGCAAGATACACCGCCTATAAAGCCCTTCTCAGAGTGGAGCGTGACGGTGCGTATTCAAATATAATTCTTGATAAATTGCTTTCGGAATCGGATCTTTCGGCAGCCGACAGGGTTTTTACATCAATGCTGTTCTATGGGGTCACGGAAAAGAAGCTGCTGCTTGATTATAACCTTTCCCGCCTGTCAGACAAACCTGTAAACAAGCTTGATGCACGTGTTTTGATAATACTGCGTATGGGGCTTTACCAGATCTTCTTTATGGACAGAGTGCCCGACAGCGCGGCAGTAAATGAATGTGTAAAATTGTGTAAAGCAAATAAGCTTAACAGTGCTGCGCCCTTTGTTAATGCGGTCTTACGGAGTGCTGTAAAGCTTGACTCTTTACAGTTGCCTGATAAAAGAAAAGGTAAGAACAAGTATCTTTCCATAAAGTATTCCTGCCCCGAGGATATTGTAAAGCTTTGGCGCAGTACATACGGAGATGATATTACAGCAGAGATACTTGAGTCACTGGACGGCCGGCCGCCCCTGACTGTAAGGGTAAATACCCTCAGGACAAGCGCCGGGGAGCTGATAGGAAGGTTAGCAGCAGAAAATGTAAAGGCAGAGAAAACTGTTGTGGAGGACTGTATAAGATTGGGCGGCGGGGCTGTAACGGGGCTTGCCGCATTCAGGGAAGGTCTTTTTCATGTACAGGATATGGCAAGTCAGATATGCTGCCGTATACTGGGAGCGCAGGCGGGGGAAACTGTAATTGATGCCTGCAGCGCACCGGGAGGAAAGGCGTTTACTGTTTCGGAAATGATGGAAAACAGTGGGGAACTGATAAGCTGCGATCTGTATGAAAGCCGCCTTAAACTTGTCAGAAGCGGGGCGCAGCGGCTGGGCATAGATATGATAAAGACGATGGCAGGAGATTCTTCCGATATGGGAGAGATGCCTGAGGCTGACAGGATACTTTGTGATGTTCCTTGTTCGGGACTGGGCATAATCCGGAGGAAACCCGAACTCAGGTACAAGAAGGATACGGGAACAGATACCCTTCCCGGAATACAGTACAGTATTCTGGAAAACTGCTCGCGATTTCTGAAAAAGGGCGGAACCCTGGTATACTCCACCTGTACATTGAATCCTGCCGAAAACGGCGGTGTTATCCGCAGATTTTTGAACAGTCACAGTAATTTCAAGCCGTGTCCCATAGAGGTGCCGGATGGTTTTGCAAGGCGAACAGACGAGCCCGAAAATGAGCTTACACTATTCCCTTCGCGAAACGGCAGCGACGGCTTTTTCATATCAAAAATAATTCGTAATGCGTAATTCGGAAATGTATGTTTCGGCGATAAATATCCCTGCCATGATATCCTGAGTAAAGGAGAGGCGGTTCGGAATTTATCTCTGCGTGAAGGAACCTGCGTCCACCACAATTATTCATTATTCATTATTAATTATTCATTAAAAAAAGGTGGTGTGGTATTGGAAGGGAAGAGAGATATAAAGTCAATGAATGAAGAGGAGCTTAAAGCTTTTCTTGAGGAGATGGGTCAGCCGAAGTTCAGAGCGGGTCAGGTGTTCTCGTGGCTGCAAAAAGGTGTCAAAACCTTCGGCGAAATGACCAACATTCCATCGAATTTAAGAGAAAAACTTGTAGAAACCTGCTATATCTCGCACGCAGCTATTGAAAAAAAATTGATTTCGGCTTATGATAGTACAGTGAAGTATTTGTTTTCGTTCGCAGACGGCGAAACGGTAGAGTCTGTTGTGATGAAATATCATCACGGGTATACGATATGCGTGTCCACCCAGGCAGGCTGTAAAATGAACTGTGATTTCTGCGCAACGGGAAAAGGCGGCTTCCGCCGTGACCTTACGGCGTCGGAAATACTGTCCCAGATACAGACGGCACAGGAGGATAACGGAATAAGGATATCCAATGTCGTACTGATGGGAATGGGAGAGCCGATGGATAATTATGAAAACGTGATCCGCTTTTTGGAGCTTGTAAGCTGTGAAAAGGGACTTAATATAGGGATGAGGCATATATCACTATCGACCTGCGGCATAGTGCCAAAGATATATGACCTTGCAAATAAGAAGCTTCAGCTTACCTTGTCGGTGTCGCTTCATGCGCCGAACGACGGGATCAGGAACAGGACGATGCCGGTCAATAAACGGTATCCGATAGATGAGCTGCTGAAGGCCTGCCGCTATTATGCAAAAGAAACGGGTCGAAGGATCTCCTTTGAGTATGCTATGATAGACGGAGTAAATGACAGTGATGAGTGCGCAAGGGAACTGGCAGGAAAAATAAAAGGGATGCTTGCACACGTCAATCTGATACCTGTCAACAGTGTAAGCGGCAGCAATTACAGAAAGAGCCGCAGTGACAGACTCAGGAGCTTTATAGCAATACTTGAAAAAGCAGGGATAACTGCTACGGTAAGGAGAACGCTGGGAAGCGATATAAACGCCTCCTGCGGTCAGCTCAGATCTTCTGCTGCAAAAGAAAAAGCAGCAAAGGGGGAAAGACAGGATGAAATTATACTCACAAAGTGATATCGGTCTGATCCGTAATTCCAATCAGGATTACTGTCTGACGGGATATTTTTCCGACGGTGCTGCGTGGGCAATCGTATGTGACGGAATGGGCGGAGCAAACGGCGGCAGTACAGCCAGCCATGTGGCCACCGAGAGCATAGCCGAAACGCTGACAACAGGCTACAGGGAAGATATGACGGGGCATGAGATATGCGACCTTATGAAGCTTGCAGTGGACTGCGCAAATAAGGCAGTGTATGAGATGTCTGTGCACGTGGCAGGTCTTGAAGGAATGGGGACGACTGTAGTATGCGTAGTCGCAAAGGATGACAGACTCCATGTTGTACACGCCGGTGACAGCAGGGCATATCTGTTTGCGGGCGACAGCATAAGACAGATAACTACCGATCATTCGATAGTCCAGGAACTTGTGACTGCAGGACAGCTGACAAGGGAAGAGGCAAGGACTCACCCGAACCGCAATCTGATAACAAGAGCGCTTGGAACCGAGCCAAAGCTTATGACGGATTATAATACTGTAGAATTCAAGGACGGAGCAAAGGTCATAGTGTGTACCGACGGAATGTCCAATTACATAACCGATGAAAGCCTGCTTGATTTTATAAGGTCGAATGACTGCGAAAAGCTCACCGAGAAGCTTATAGAAAAAGCTAAAGAGCTTGGCGGCAGCGACAATATCACAGTCGCAATAATATCATCAAGCTGACGGCGGATATGTAAAAAAAGATGTATCCCGAATATCTTTCGGAAAAAATAAAAGAATAATAATATCAGACTGAGATCCAAAAGCTGAAAGGAGAAATATGAATGGACAAATATACGGGTAAAAGACTCGACGGCCGATATGAGATCAAGGAACTCATCGGCGTCGGCGGAATGGCGATGGTTTATAAGGCTCACGATACTGTGGACGATAAAACGGTTGCCATTAAGATACTCAAGGATGAATTTCTTGGAAACAGCGAGTTTATCAGAAGATTCAAAAATGAATCAAAGGCAATAGCAGTGCTGTCACATCCGAATATCGTAAAGGTAAATGATGTCAGCTTCGGTGACAAGATACAGTATATCGTAATGGAATATATTGACGGTATCACTCTCAAGGAGTATATCGGTCATCAGCATGAGATACCGTGGAAGGAAGCAGTACATTTTACCGTGCAGATACTCCAGGCACTGCAGCACGCTCATGAAAAAGGAATAGTACACCGTGATATGAAGCCGCAGAATATCATGCTTCTCCAGGACGGATCAATAAAGGTCATGGACTTCGGTATAGCAAGATTCTCAAATAACGAAACACGTACAATGACCGATAAGGCTATAGGATCGGTTCACTATATAGCCCCCGAACAGGCAAGAGGCGATAAAACAGACGGTAAGGCAGATATATACAGCGTGGGAGTAATGCTTTATGAGATGCTGACAGGCAAGCTTCCCTTTGAGGCTGACAGCGCAGTATCGGTGGCAATAATGCAGATGCAGAGTGACCCGACTCCCCTTCGTGAGATAAATGATAAGATCCCCGAGGGTCTTGAGGAAATAACGCTGAAGGCAATGAGAAAAGACCCCGCGCAGCGTTACAGCAGCGCAGGCGAAATGCTTGAAGCTGTTGAGATGTTCCGCAGGAATCCTTCGGTGAAGTTCAAGTACAGCTATTTTGTTGACGAGAACCCCACAAAGAAGTTTGATGAAAAATCAGGCTCGACTCCTTCCGTACTTACGGAAGAGGAATATGACGGCAATGAGGAATATGAGATCTACGGCGGCGAAGAAGCAGTAAACCGTCCCAAGATGATAGTAAAATGGATAACAGCCCTTGTTGCAGTGCTTGTAGTAGGTGCGATCGCGCTGCTTATGTACATGATGATAAACACGGGAATAAAAGCAAGCGAATTAAAGGATGTGGACGTTCCCGAATTTGTCGGAAAAATGTACGATCAGATAAAGGCAGATAAGAGCTATAAGTTCAAATTTGAGATAGCAGCCGATTATGTAAAGGATAAGCCGATAAATGTTGTCCTCAGTCAGGATCCTGCTCCCCATTCAAAGGAAGTCAAGGAAAACGCTACTATCAAACTGGTTATCAACAGTACAAGCACAACAACAGAGGTTCCAAAGGTAAAGAACTACAGCGAAAGTGACGCTATTGCAAAGCTTGAGCAGAAGAACTTCAATTACTATGTTGCAAGAGTAAACAGCTCAGAAGTCAAAAAGGGCGTTGTAATGGACTGCTCACCTCAGGAGGGTATGCAGCTTGAGATAGGTACAACAGTAACACTTATCGTAAGCGACGGTCCCGGTACAGAAAAGATCGAAGTACCTGATGTTGTAGGTATGTCCTATGACGCAGCCCAGTCATCACTGGAAGCACAGGGCTTCACAACTCAGAGAAGTGTGGTTGCAAGCGATAAGAGCGAGGGTCTTGTAGTTGCTACCGATCCCCTGGCAGGCAATCTCCTTTCAAAGGGCACACTGGTAACAATTCAGGTAAGTGACGGAAGCCAGGCAGTAACCTCTATCAAGTATACACTGAATAACTTCCCGAAGAATGAGGGCGCAGAAGTCAGAGTATCGGTATTTGCAGACGGTACAAAGATAGACGAGTTCCTGGGCGTACCTTATGAGAACCTTCTCAGACAGATCGAGGTAGTACCCACAGGCGCTACGAACTATCAGAAGACAGTAACTGTAATGATAGATAATGTGAAGTATCAGGAGTTCATCTTCAACTTCAAGACAAGAGAAGTAAGACAGACTTTCCTTAATAACACATATAAGCCAAAGAAGGAAATGAAGATCGAATCAAGCACAGAGTCAAGCCAAGCATCTTCCGACGCATCTGATACAAGCGGAGATACCTCAGGCGAATCTTCAACAGATTATTCAGGACCTGATACACCTGCAACAAATTCACTGGAAGATCAGATCCAGATCTCCATCGGCAATATTCAGCATGACCTGAACAGATACTACTATACAGACGAAGCTTATGCTCAGGGTCAGGCTATCGTTGCAGAGTATGAAGAAAAGATCAGCGCAGCAAAAAGTCCTGAAGAAGCACAGGCTTTGGAGAATGAGGCTATGGGCAAGCTCAGCGAAGTACCCCGTTCGACTACACCCGTTTGATCAGCTTCGCAGCTAAAAGCTTTAAGCTCAAAGCTTAAAGCATGGCGGCTCGTATTTTATTCGCCGAGCTTTGATTCAATCTGAATGTAAGTCGGTATGACATATCTGTAGCTGTTGGAGCAAAATATAAGAACAATGCCGTCCCTTTAGCGAGGGACGGCATTATAACAATCTTATAAAATGAATATAGTATGAATAAATAGTATGAATAAAAAAGCATAAAAAGAAAACAAGCATAGAAAAGGCATTAAGCGAAAAAAGGCAGCTGACACACGGAGAACGGAAACCAGAGAGTAAGAAGATAAACACAAGGAAAAAATACGTTTTTTTAGGAAAGGGGTCTGGGGGAGAACCCTTTGTTTTCAAACAAAGGGTTTCCCCCAGGATAGCTGATCGTGCTGAAAAAGGGTTTCCCCCAGGATAGCTGATCGTGCTGAAAAAGGGTTTCCCCCAGGATAGCTGATCGTGCTGAAAAAGGGTGAAGGGAATGGAAGGATTAATAATAAAAGCGATAAGTGGATTCTACTATGTTGAGTCCGCAGGCAGAGTATACGAATGTAAAGCGAGGGGGATATTCCGCAAAAGGGGGATAAGTCCGGCAGTGGGTGACAGAGCGGAGATAAGCCTTACAGATGAAGACAAAGCGCAGGTAGAGAATATACTGCCGAGAAAGAATTATCTTGTAAGACCGCCGCTGGCGAACCTTGACAGGCTGTTCATAGTATCCTCGGCAGCACAGCCCTCGCCTAATACATTTGTGATAGACAAAATATGCGCAGTAGCCGTCAGCAAGGATATTGAGCCTGTGCTGGTATTCACAAAGACAGACCTTGAGAGTGCGCAGGAGCTTGCAGAAATATACACAAGATCGGGTTTCCGCGCATTTACGTGCAGTACAGAGGATAACAGCGGAAAAGATGAGATACTCTCTCTGCTAAGCGGGAAGATATCCGCATTCACAGGCAATACGGGAGTAGGAAAGTCCACCTTGCTGAACAGTCTTATCCCCGGGCTTTCCATAGAAACAGGCGGGATAAGCAAAAAATTAGGAAGAGGCAGACATACCACACGCTCCAGTGAGCTGTATCATGTCGGAGGAGGATATGTCGCTGATACTCCCGGTTTTTCTACTGTAGATATTGAGAGGTATGAGATAATACGCAAAGACGGTCTTGCAGATTGTTTTCCGGATTTTGAGCAGTACAGAAATGATTGTCAGTTTACAGGCTGTTCCCATGTCTGTGAAAAAGGGTGTGCGGTCATAGCCGCCGTAGCCGAAGGAAAGATAATGCCCACACGTCACAAAAGCTATGTCCGTATGTATGAAGAGGTCAGGGACATCCCCGACTGGAAAAAAGTATGAAACTTTTTTAAAATCAGGAATCAGGATTTAGGAATCAGGAGTTACCGAAGGACGGCCGCGCGAAAAAAACGGAGGAAAATAAAATGGAGAACATGATAAAATACGGAGTAATAATATACGCAGTGATAATAAACATAATAGCGGTATATATAACAGTGTATGACAAGAAAGCTGCGCAGAGAGATGAATGGAGAATAAGTGAAAGTACCCTTCTTCTTACGGCAGCGCTAAGCGGATGCGCAGCGATGTATATAACCATGAGGATAATACATCATAAGACGAAGCATCCGAAATTTATGATAGGCATACCGGTGATATTCATACTTGAAGTTATTATAGCCGTGATATTGATGTTATTTTTCACAAATGATTCATTTCACACACAAGTAATGACGTTGTTTTAGTTTATAGAGTAAAAGTTAAAAGTAAAAATAAACCGCTCTGTATCGGCACAGGGCGGTTTATTTTGTTAAGATGTGTGGGGTGTACTGCCGCATGGGACGAAATAATTGTCTTTTAGCGAGGAAAGTCCGAGCCTATACAGCTCTGAGCTTCCAATCTATAATCTGATTTTCGTCCCGCTCAAAGAAAGGTTTTAAGATTTTCAATGTGACGTTGTTCTGCTTTGATAAAATGCTTTGCTAAACGGACGGTAGAATCCGAGGCATTCTGGCACTGAGAAATATCCTTAGTGAGATCAATGATACCGCTGTTAGTTCCCTTTATCATGATCTCAGCAATATGGTCGGAAGAATTATCACCTATAGTCTGCATCTGAATTGCGCCCCACATGGAAGCTTTTTGTATAGGGGAATTCCCTTTTGGGAAAGCGCCTGCGTCGATAAGAGCCTGTTCAGCCTTTGCTTTAGCGTTTGAATAGTCGTTGTACTGTTCTTCAATTTCTTCTCTGAGAGCAGGGTCATCGACCTTTTGAAGAACAGTTCCTGCTGCCTCCATACCTGTGTCTGCAAGCTGACAGATGTCACCTAAAAGCTGCTTGTCATCATAGTGCATAATGTAACACTCCTTAAAAAATAATACACTGATATTATCGGTAAAAAATACAGCATTTATACATAGTGTGCCAAAAATAATTTTATTTCATAGTATATTAATAACAGCAAAACGCTTTTTAGGTGTGAATGAATCAGAAGTGATGAATCAGGAATTATAGTTACACAATTCCTGATTCCACATTGATAAGGGTGTTTTGTTGTGAGAGAAGCAGAGAATGAAAGGAGATCAGATATGGATGTTATAAGACAGCTTGAAAATTCTGATTTTTTCATAGAACCGATACCGAAAAAAGTAAGCTTGGCAATGGCATATATACCATATCAGAATGCCGGAAAACTATATGCGCCTGAACAGGCATTGTGTACGGGAACATTGTTTCCGGAGTTGAATTTCCCGTTCAGACCTGATTGCAAAAAAGGAGGGGAAAAGTCATGACAGAACGTGAAAAGCTTCTGAGAAAGCTGTCGGCAGTAGAATTTGCCGCCCATGAGCTTCATGTATACCTTGACACACACCCCGACGATAAAGCAGCAGGAAAGGCGTTTAAAAAGTATGAGGAGCAGAGCAATGACCTTCGCAAAGAATTTGAAAGCAGATTCGGCCCGCTGAGAGTATCGGAAGAAGGCAGCCGCTGGGCATGGATAGCCGATCCGTGGCCGTGGAATAATGAGGAGGTCTGAGAAATGTTTGTATATGAGAAGAAACTGCAGTACCCCGTTAATATAAAACAGCCTAACCCCGCCCTCGCTAAAATTATTATAACTCAGTACGGCGGTCCTGATGGAGAGCTTGGAGCATCACTCAGATATCTCAGCCAAAGATACAGCGTGCCATACCCCGAAGTAAAAGCAGTTTTGACGGATGTGGGTGTGGAAGAATACAACCCAACAAGATATCAGTAAAACTTATACTTTTGGGAGACGGGGATATATGGTAATATTGAATTCTTCCTCATGCCCGTGACCTCTTGTTTTCTTGATATAGTCAATATGATCTACTATTTCACTGAGCATAAAATTCTTTGTTTGTGCATCCGTAAGAGTGTCGTATGTCTCGGTAAACCTTTTTACTTTCGGGATAAATTCTCTTATTATCCTGTCATTTTCTTCTGCCTTTTTCAGACTGTCTTCAAGCTCGTTTACCTTGCTTTCCGTTTCATATAGCCGCTGTTTTATAACACTGCTGCGGTTCTTGAAGGTATCTGCATCATATACACCTGTTTCAAAAGCTTCAAATGTCTTGTCAAGCTGTGAATTAAGTTTTATATGAGTTTTGCGCAGGGCTGCGATCTCATTTATAAGACTTGTCGTATCGGGGACAATCACCGTATCTGTAGCACCCTCTATGTTAAATCCCTGTGACCATCCACCAAGAATTTCAATAACATGTTTTTCAACAAGATACAAATATGAAGCATGGTTGTCACAGGTAGGTTCGCTGCACATGAGAAGATCAGGATTTTTCGGATTTGGTCTGCGCTGCATTCTGCGTCCGCATTTTTTGCATATTACAAGCCCTGCAAGAGGATTATTCGGCTTTTTGTCGCTTCTGTAGGGGCGTTTTTTGTTTTTGTTCATTTTGTCGGCAGCGGCTTTGAACATTTCTTCGGAAACAATTTTTTCGTGCAAGCCGTCACATAAAAGATAATCGTTGCTTCTCGGACGTTCTTCATAAACCTTGCCGTCTATCATTTTCTTTTTTGTGGGGCGGTAGTTCCAGCGTATCTTCCCTTCATAGACAGGATTTATAAGCATATCTCTTATAGTAACAGAAGTCCAGACTTCACCTCTCGGAGCTTTTACGCCTCTGTCGTTCAGCTCTCTTGCAATGAGCGAAACACCTATAGGTTTTCTTGTTCCGTCAGACAGCGGCAGACCTTTCGTATACCATTCAAAAATACATCTTATAACAGCGGCTTGCTCGGGTATTACAGTAAGCGTATAACCTTTGTCATTCTCTATTTTAGTACGCTTAAAGCCGTACGGGTCTTTGTTGCTGACATATTTTCCTTCCTTTACGCTGGCGATCCTGCCTCTTTGCAGACGGCGGTTTATGGTCTTGTATTCCCGTCTTGACATAAACAGTCCGAATTCAAAGTATTCTTCGTCAAACTCGTTATTCGGATCATATGTCTTTGCAGGAGTAATTATTTTTGTATTTGCATAAAGAAAAGTCTGAGAGATGATGCCCTGATCTATGCTGTTTCCTCTTGCGAGACGGTCGATATCCATGACAATAACACCATCCCACATACCGCTTCCGACTTCTGACAGCAGACGCTGCATCTGAGGACGGGCGGCTATTGTCTCACCGCTGACTATCTCACGGTATATAGCTGTAACTTCAAAATGGTTGTGTCTTGCAAATTCCGTAAGCAGTTTTTCATGACGTGCGAGAGTTTCTCCTTCGCCACGCATTTCTGCTTCTGCATCAGCACGGGATTTACGCAGATAAATACAATATGACATGATATCAGCTCCTTGCAATTTTCTCGGAGCTGTGCTACAATATGAATACAGGTTTTTTCAAAGCATATTTAGAGTACAGCTCCTGCCGCTGTCGGTACTGGTAATACCGGCGGGGGCGATTTTTTTACGAATTATTCAGAAATAATGTCAATATATTCTGCAAGTAAATATGGAATAGTAATATTTGCTTTTAAAACAGAATCATAAGTTTTTGTACCGTTTAAAGTACCGTACATTTTTATAATATCGTCTTCCAAAATACGACTTTCGCTGTCACTTTTTCTTGTATGTTCAACATAAACAGTATCGCTGTAAAGATAACCGCCGCTTGCAAATTCGTTAGCTTCTTTTGTAACATCAACACGCATTACAACCTTATTGCCGCTTTCCATAGTCTGAACAACATGTCCTTCAAACACAACCTTTTTACCTTTATAATTATCAGGATTACGAGCTATCTCTTTGTAGGTATATGATTGACATTCTTTAATAAACTCATCTTTGCTTTTCTGAGCTTCTGCTGAAGCTTCTTTTTCTTTTGAAGCTTCTTTTTCCTCAGATTGCTTTTTATAATTTTTTATCTTTTTCTTAACGTCATCACCGCTTGAAAATACATGACATTCATCTATACTTAGAGTTTTTAAAGTAAAGTCACCGACTTTTCCGCCGATTTCTACGTAATCGCCCTTTTTGTACTCGGATTTAACTTTTTCGCCGTCTGCTTCGGCTATATTGCAATAAATTTCACCTGTTAATCCTGAGAGACCATCCTTAAACGTAATGTAAGTTACATTTGTAATATTTGTATCAATGGAATTTATTTGCCCACAAATTTTTACATTTTTTCCTTTGTATTCTGATTGATTATTATAAACCAATAGATAATCAACTGCTTCATAGTCTGCTTCAGACACTGATACGGCAGAAGAAGACAGGCTTTTGTCAGGATTAGAAGAAGCAACGCTTGTTTGGTTATTTTCCGGACTGTCGCCTGCATTAGCAATTGCCCCCAGAACCAGAATAACTCCAATTACAATAAGCACAATCTGCCATGTTTTTAGCTTTTTTTTGGGGGGCTGAGGTGGTTGCTGAAAATTTTGTGGTTGGGGTGGTTGCTGATAATACTGTGGTTGCTGATTGTTCATAATGATACATCCTTTCATTTTTTAGGTGATATACCTTGACATAGCAGATATATCACGCTATAATATTATTGAAAGGTTTGAGATTTCCGAAAATCAATCTTTCATTTGCCGCTTTCAAAGGTCGCAGCTTTGGGAGCGGCTTTTTCTATGCATTCATTTTATCACAATTATAATTGTCTTTTAAATTTTCACGCTTAGACACCATGAATTCAGAGTATTCTACTAAGGTGTGCTGAGCGTTTTCATTCAGTAAATCATAATTTTCTAATAGTTTTTGCTTATGGATATCACCTTCACTATTATTAGTGAAGACGATATCTTTTTTTGTATCATCAAGATCGTCAAGAGTATAACCTAAACTATGTACAATAGATTTTACCATTGAAAGAGCTGGGTCTTTTGTTCTGCCTGTAAGAAGCTTGTCAATTGTACTTTTAGAGATACCAGTTTCATCAGATATCATTTGTGAAGTCTTTCCAGCTTCTTTCTTCATCTGTCTGAGTTTATCTAACCACATTTATTTCACCTCCCCCATAATTTTATGATAATTCATTATGCAATAAATGTCAATAAAAAATTGCACGTAAAGGAAAAAAAGTTCAAAAAAGATATTGACATTTGCCTGTAGAGGATATATAATTACAATACAGATTGCACATAAGGGCAATTTGAATTTTAATAGGGGGGTGAAATAACAATGAGGAACTTAGCAGCAGAAATGGCAAGATACGGCGTGAGTAACCTTGATATCAAGCAGTTATTAGGTTGTTCAGACAGAACTGTTATCAATAAGTTGAACGGAGAAACCGAGTTTACTATAAGCGAAGCGTTTAAGATCAGAGATAAGTTTTTCCGTCCATACAGAATTGAATATCTGTTCGCATCAGATACAAATAGCAAAGCAATCAGCCACGAAGTAGCGGTGTGAGGGGGTGAGGAAGTTGAGTAAAGCAGATACCCAAAAAGAAGATGATTATGTGATATTCACTAATCCAAGAACAAAGCTCTCGCCGGAAAAACGCAAACAGATAATTGATGTTGCAGAACAAATGTTTGCTGAAGACTTCGGCGAAAAAAACGGAAAGTGAGATCGAGGAGGAAATTAAAATGAACAGCGAACTGAAAATCTTCGAGAACGCTGAGTTCGGCAGTATCCGGACGGTGGAAATTGACAGTACACCATACTTTGTGGGTAAAGACGTGGCTGAGGTGCTGGGATACAGTGATACAAACAAAGCCATAGCAATGCACTGTGATGATGAAGATAAAAAACTCAACGACAAATCGTCGCCGAGTTTTGGTCAGAGAGGTGCAACACTAATCAACGAAAGCGGACTGTACAGCCTGATACTTTCAAGCAAGCTTCCGAAAGCTAAAGAGTTCAAGCACTGGGTGACAAGCGAGGTACTTCCCTCGATCAGAAGGCATGGAATGTATGCAATGGATGAGCTTATTGAAAATCCTGATTTAGCAATAAAGGCACTGACAGCATTGAAAGAGGAGAGGGAGAAAACAAAGAAGCTCACGGAAACGGTAGCAGTACAAAATCAGCAGATATCCGAGCTGAAACCAAAGGCAAGCTACTATGATGTTGTACTTAACTGTAAGGACCTTGTGTCTATAACCGAGATTGCAAAGGACTACGGCAAGTCGGGCAGATGGCTAAATGAAAAGCTCCATGAGCTGGGCATACAGTTTAAGCAGGGAAGTAAGATCTGGCTTCTCTATCAGAAGTATGCTGACAAGGGATATACAAGCACCAAAACTCAGACCTACAACGGAAATGATGGTAATGTACATACAAAGGTACATACCTACTGGACGCAGAAAGGCAGACTGTTTATATATGACCTGCTGAAAGAACAGGGCATCCTTCCGCTTATAGAAAATAATCAAAAAGTGGCAGTGTGAGGGGGTGAAAGCATGAGCAGAGAACCTGAAAACATTCAGAAGCAGATCGATAAAGCTAACCGGGACTTTCGCCGCAAATATTCATTTAATTGCGATATGCCCGAAGCGAACAAACCGCTTGAATGTGTATTACTGCTTGGCAGGCTTAACAAAGCGATAGATCTGTTGCTTTGCTTGCAGGACAGCTACTACACAGAATATATATGGAACGCTTCATCACTGCATGATGAACAGCTTAAAAAAGCAGGACTTAATAATGACTTTTTCAGCGAGGTTGAAGACAAGCTGAGAACGCTCAGAAGTATCCTTATGGGTGACAGCCTTGATTTTGACGAACTCTACAGACGGCTTTATGATGAAGCTTTAGGTTATGAAGTGTACTGGCGGGAGTTTTACGAAAATCGGAATAATGAATTGGAAAGGAAACTCAACAGAATTGAAACCAAAGAAGAAACCTGACGCAGCATACAAAACCTGCATGTACTGCGGGACGGAGTGGAACGTCAGTAAATTTGACAAGTACGAATACTACATATGCCCGGTATGCAGGAGCAGGAGAAAGCATAATAATTGATGAAAGGGGTTGCTTTTATGGCAATAGTAATGTCGATGAGTCATGGTGAACATAAAGGAATGTCCTTTATTGACGACAGCTGTGTTGTAAAGACAAAGGAAGAGTTTGATCAGATACAGCGCAACTGCAACAAGATCTACAGCAATTACCTGTATGAACAGCTGATAAAGCAGAAAAATGCTGAAAAGCATGGTGAGGATGAAACAGCATAAACGGAAAAGGCAGGATTTATTGCTTGCAGTGTGGTTAATACGAGAGGAGAAGAAAAACAATGGGATACATAAAGATAAAGACAGACAGCGGGATAAGGATGGATGCATCGCTGAACAGCAAGTCAGACTACGAGAAGATCATCAAATTCTTGCAGGCGGAGCGTGACGCAATGCCGGTAAAGCCGAAAAGGAGCGCCAAAGACGAGATCGTCATGAACATCGGCAGGGGCTTTGACGCTGCGAGAATAAGGCAGGTGTGAGGGGATGTATGAAAGAAAATACAGAGAACATCCCTTCTGTAAAAGGCTCAGACAGCTGATGTTTTCGGCTTATGAGGTGCAGGGACTGAGTTACCGCAGAATGGCTCACGATGCAGGCATAGGCACGAGTGCGATGAATAGCTACCGACAGGGTGAAGCATTACCGGGAGCTGAGAACCTGTTGAAAATAGCTGATTACTTCGGAGTCAGCGCAGACTACCTTCTCGGAAGAGAGGGATACGAGATCGGAGAGGAACAATGAGCATACAGGAACTTACAAAAGAACAGAAACAGGCGATCAGACAAGCATACCTTGAGCCTGCCGATACAGTCAGACATATAGCGGACCGCCTGAAAGCAACAGGAGTGCCGGTGTACAAGGCTACAAGCTGGCTGTGGTCTGTGGGCTACATCAACTACAATGACAAGCTGATGCTTGACGGGATGGCGTGAAATTCAATGTACAATGTGCAATGTTCAATGTACAATGAGGTAATTTATGAAAGTGTTTGAAGACAAAACGGACAGATACGGACGGAGTATGTTCGTATTCTCCGGAGTAAAGAACATTGATGAGGTCTACACATGGCTTCAACAACACTATTCGGGATATAAATTCGGAATGGTGTTCGACTGTACAGGTGATGAGTTTCAGGAGCCGGACAGGAAGTTTTATGTTTACTTTCTTGACGAGCTTACAGAGGAAGTTATGGCATACAGTGAATTCATCAGAGCTGATGAAAAAACATGGAAGAGCAAGTATTGAGGAGGCTTACAAATGAACAGTACAAAAGAAAAATCCGCTGTCGGTACTGCAATACCGGCAACGGAAAAGGATATAAATAATCTTCCTGAGAATATTATATCCGCAAACAAGGAAAAAATCAATAGTCATTCTGAAAATATGACGGAAATACTTAAAAGCTTTTGCGAAACCTTGAAGCTAACCGACAGGGGAAAAAACATAGTCAGCATTTTTCTTGTGACTGAGCCTGTGGGAAATCAGGTATACATGAGGGTGGCTGCAAGAGTTACATACGAAAACGGATACACAAAAGATATTGATATCGGCTGTGACAGTGGTATTGCTGTTGTCTACGATATCGCCCGGTCACTGGTCTACAGCTGAGGAGGAAGATAATGAACGAGTTAAGCACACAATATAAAACAGCAGCGGAGCTGAATCAGAAAATAATCTTTACCGCACAGATGGCACAGCAGAATCTTTTTAAAATGTGCTGTATGCTCAAGAAAATGAGGGATGAAAAGCTTTACAGAGAGCTTGGCTATACCAGTTTTGAGGACTACTGCGAGAATGAAGTAGGTATTTCAAGACATATGGCATACAAGTATACCGACATTTTAGAAATCAAAAATGTTGAATCGATTCAACATTTTGGCATTACAAAGCTTTCCCTTCTTGCATCCCTTTCCGAGTCTCAGCAGGAAGAAATACAGCAGAATGTCAATGTTGAGGATATATCCGTCCGAAAGCTTAAAGAGGAAATTGCAAGGCTGAAAGAGGATAATGAGTCAGCCGAGCAAAGGGCAGAAAACGAACGTCAGCGGCGCATGTCTGCCGAAACTGATCTTCTGTCGGTAAAAAGCAAAAACCGCAGTCTGACTCACGACCTTGACGCTGCCAAAAACAGGATAACTGAGCTTGAACACCAGCCTATAACCGTTGTTGAGGATATGCAGGTGCAGCAGGAAAACGAACGTCTAAGAGCCGAGCTTGAACATGCAAGAGAAACCATTACCGAAATGGAAAGAACGGATACTTCCTATGAACTTAAAAATGCAAAGGCAGCGGTAAGAAATCTTGACAGGCAGCTTTCCGAAATAGCTCAGGAGAATGCAAACGAACAGAACCGCATCCGCCAAAAGTACCAAAAGGAAATAAATGCCCTTCGTGAACAGCTTGAAAATGCTGCATATAAGGCCGAAGTTGAAACCGTTGAAGTTCCTGCTACAAGGGAAGTATTTGAAGCCTATTGCAGCATAGTAAGAAATGCCTATGCTATGCTTATAGAGTTTGTAAAAAGTATCGGCAGTGATAAAGAATATACAAAGGCAATAGATAAAATGATTGACTCTTTTGACAATAACCTTTGTGACATCATGTGAGGAGAATGAAAATGAAACTTTACGATTAACAGCTTCGATGCAATAGCTGACTATGAGCCCGATACGAACGAGGACGGTCAGTACATAGATGATGACGGCAATATCATCCCCGACATTGACGCATACAAAGCGGAAATGCAGACAGCATGGTTTGATACCCTTGACGGCATCGAGGGCGAATTTGATATGAAGGCTGAGAACATAGCCTGCTTTATCAAACAGCTTGAGGGTGATCTTGAATTGCTGAAAAAGCAAAAAGCAGCCTTTGAACGCAGACGCAAAGCTAAGGAAAATCAGCTGGAGCGGATGAAAACCTATCTGCTTGACTGTATGCAGAAGACAAAGCGGACAAAAATTGATATGCCGAAAGCAAAGATATCAGTCCGGAACAATGCGGAATCAGCGCAGTTTGTCAGCGAAAAGGGCTTTATCACATGGGCGAAGATAAATGCGCCGCACCTGCTGAATTACGGTGAACCAACGATATATAAATCCAAGGTCAGAACA
Organism: uncultured Ruminococcus sp.; assembly: GCA_902763365.1. Taxonomy (GTDB): domain Bacteria; phylum Bacillota; class Clostridia; order Oscillospirales; family Acutalibacteraceae; genus UBA1213. The sequence continues at coordinate 3,861 of CACWRT010000013.1, read as the reverse complement.
GAGCTGAAAGCCGGGAATAATCTGCCCGGCGCAAAGCTTGACAGGACTCAGAGTCTAATTATAAAGTGATTTTTTCGGGAAATTAACTTTTCGAGGTCAAAAAAATAAATCTTTTGGTTTAACTGATGAAAGTACTTTCAAAAAAACGGAGGTAATACAATGCTTGAAAAAGTAACAAGAAAAAAGGCCAAGCTCCGTCTCGCCCTGACAGGCGTAAGCGGTGCGGGAAAAACGCTTTCCGCACTGTACATAGCTTACGGCATGACCGGAGACTGGGACAAGATTGTCCTTATCGACACCGAACATGAGAGAGCAAGGTTTTATGCGGACCGTGAAGACTTAGGAACAGGAAGCTTTTATTATGCACCGTTTTCTCCGCCCTACAGTCCGGAACGCTACAAACAGCTTGTATATGAAGCTGCCGAAACGGTAGGAACAGACGGTGTTGTAATAATTGACAGCCTTTCCCATGCATGGAACAATGAGGGCGGTGTGCTTGATATCAAAGATAAAATTGCCGAACGTCCCGGCAAAAACAGCTATACCGCATGGAATGAAGCAGGCAGATTTCAGAATGATCTTATCAATACCATACTTGCAGTAGACTGTCATACCATTGTTACAATGCGCTCAAAAATGGATTATGTCATGCAGCAGAATGACAGGGGTAAAATGGAACCGGTCAAGATAGGGCTTGCACCCATTCAGCGTGATGATACGGAATATGAATTTGATATCGTGCTTGATATTGCAAGAAATCATATTGCAACAGCAAGCAAAGATACAACGTTCCTTGACAGATTTGGTCAGATAATAACTCCTGAGCTGGGACAACAGCTTAAAAACTGGCTTGAAAATGGTGCTGAACCTGTAAAATGCGAAAGCTGTAAAAAGATAATTTCAGCCTTTAACGGCAGAAGCGAAAAGCAGATCATTGACGCAGGACAGAAACAGCTTGGAAAGACACTTTGTTATCATTGTTTTGCAAAGGAATTCAGAGCGAAGAGGGATGCAGATGCCGCTTCGTAAATATCAGACCGATATCATAAACGATGTAAAAACAGCCTACAGGAAGGGCAGACAAGCGCCTTGCATTGTCCTTCCCTGCGGGGGCGGGAAGTCTGTAATTGTCGCTGAAATTGCAAAAAGGACGGCCCAAAAGGGAAACAGAGTTCTGTTTATCGTTCACCGGAAAGAGCTTTGCGATCAGATCAGAAACACCTTTGAAACATGGGGTGTTGATATGGATTTATGCACAATAGGTATGGTTCAGACGATTTGCAGACATATTGAAAAAATACAGCCCCCTGCACTTATCATCACCGATGAAAACCATCACAGCAAGGCAAACAGCTACATAAAAATCTATAAAGCTTTTCCTCATGCTCGCCGTGTTGGAGTGACCGCTACACCGGTAAGGCTTGACGGCAGCGGGCTTAAAGGTGTAAATGACGAGCTTGTTATAGGTGTGAATGCAAAGTGGCTGATAGAAAATCATTATCTTGCACCTTATGATTACTATGCGCCGTCAATGGTTGATCTGACAGAGATAAAAACAGTCAGAGGTGAATTTGATACAAAGTCAGCGGAAAAAATTATGCTGAAAAGAGCAATTTTCGGTGATGTTATATCAAATTACAAAAAACTTGCGGACGGAAAACAAGCGATCTGTTATTGTGTTTCAGTAAAGCATTCACTTGCAATAGCTGAAGCTTTCAACGCTGCCGGAATTGATGCAAGACATATTGACGGCGAAACGCCAAAGCCTGAGCGTGACAGGATAATTGAAATGTTCCGCAATGGACAGATCGATATTTTGTGCAATGTAGATCTGATATCAGAAGGCTTTGATGTACCGGACTGTGAATGTGCAATTCTGCTTCGTCCTACAAAGTCTCTGACATTGTACATACAGCAGTCAATGAGATGTATGCGCTATAAGCCCGGGAAGCGTGCAGTTGTAATTGACCATGTAGGCAATTATGCAAGGTTCGGACTTCCCGATGCAGACAGACAGTGGACTCTTGAAGGCAGACCGAAGCAGGAAAAAAACACAAAACAGGATGATAAAGAAAAAACAATTCAATGTGATAAGTGCTTTCGTGTTTTTCCGGCAGTAGTTAAGGGTAAAAGAGTTATGATTTGTCCTTACTGCGATAATCTTTTGGTAAGTTCAAGACGAGATATAAAAGAGGAAAAACAGGCTGTCTTACAAAAAATCGAGGGTTTTGTTTTAAGCTACGACAGCCCCGATCAGTGCAACAGCTATTCGGAATTATTAAGCTACGCAAAGAAAAAAGGCTATAAATCCGGCTGGGCTTATTATCAGGCAAAGAAAAGAGGAATGATAAGTTGACCGAAGAACACAGGATAATGAGCGAAATACGGGTTGCATTATCGGAAACCGGGTGCATATCATTCCGTATGAATGTAGGAAAAATGAAAACTCCTGACGGTCGGTATTTCAGTACCGGCGTACCGATTGGATTTTCCGATATATTTGGTTTCCGTGAAAGTGACGGCAGGGCTTTCTTTATTGAAGTAAAAACATCAAAGGGCAGATTAAGCCCGAAACAAAAAAAATTCCTTGAGGCTATGCAAAATGCCGGTGCAATTGCCGGAGTATGCAGAAGTAAAGAGGATGCAATTAAACTTATAAAAGGAGAATAAAAATGGCATTTTCAACAGATTATACAAAAACAAATGATGAACTTATTCCGGAGGGTGATTATGAGTGCATAATACTTCATGCAGGATTAAATGCAACACAGGCGGGGTCACTATATTTTTCGGTGCGTTTTGCAGTGAGGAATGATGTCCCGCAGAAATATCAGAACCGCAATATTTTCCATGCAATATGGGAGAGAAAACCTGAAAATCAGACCGAAGACGATAAAAAGGTTGACGGTTTCAGCTACAAGCAGATCATGAACCTTTGTCAGCACTGCGGACTTCCAAGCGGCAAAAGCTATGAAAGCCTTGACGAGCTGGGCGAAGATTTAAAGGGCAGATGTACGCTTGTAACGGTCGAGCATAACGAATGGAAGGGTAAAACAAGTGTGCGTGTAAAATGGTGCAATGATACAAAATATCCCGAGTGCAGGCATACAGACACAATACAGCAGCCTGTTGATGACACTCAGGTACAGAATAATTCTACTGTCCGTACCACTGATAATGGCAGTATTGATATCTATGATGACGGAGACCTGCCTTTTTAATGAAAACAACAACTATAAAAACATTCCCGAAGAACTCAGAAGCCTGCCGCAGTGGGTAGGCTTTTTGAGGACTCCGGGCAAAAACGGAAAAATGAACAAACTGCCTGTAAACCCGCATAGCCTTTACGGTGCAAGCAGTACCAACCCTGAAACATGGGGAACTTTTAAACAGGCTTTATCTATCATTGGAAAGCACTGTAAGGTTGGTCAGACTGAGGGTATTGTTGAGGGCATAGGCTTTGTATTTGCCCCGCCTTACTGCGGGATTGACCTTGACCATGTCATTGATGAAAACGGCGAAGTAAACCGTTTTGCACTTGATATTGTCAACAACATGAAAAGCTATACCGAAAAATCCCCCAGCGGAACCGGCTTGCATATCATCTATAAAGGCAGTGTTCACCCCGAATGGAAGAAGAAACAGGTGAATGCACTGGGTGAAAATACCGACCTTGAAATGTATCAGACGGGGCGTTATTTTACGGTTACAGGCAATGTGTGGGGCGGTTATCGTGAGATCATAGAGTGTGATGCAGTTGCAGAATGCGTTCAGATTGCATATATGAGTAAAAGCTCAGAGCTCAGAGCTAAGAGTTCAGAGCAAAAAAACTTCACTGAGGGGGGTGGCACGGCGCAGGAC
>CACWRT010000012.1 GCA_902763365.1 uncultured Ruminococcus sp. | reverse complement strand
AAAATTATAATTGGCAAAATATTATCAATGGTAAAAAATGAGCTGCTCAGGAAGCCTGATACGCGGGCAGTAAAGCCTGAACTGCGAGTTCAGAGCGGAGCGTAAGCGCAGCGATACCCGCGTTATGGGACCGGCGGCTCGCCGGGCAGGTTGAAAATGTTGGTACAGAGTGGTATATTATTTATATAGATGTAGTGAAACACCATCTACCGGGATAGCAGAGGGGGATATGTCTTATATGGGGGACATAAATACTATTAAGGTGATAAGTGACGATTTGATAAAAATAGTTGTATGTGACGATATCACCGAAGAAAGAGAACAGATACGTCTTTATCTTGATGAGTATTTTTCCGAAAACGAAATAAATGCTGATATCAGGTATTACGACTCAGCTGTACAAATGCTGAACGAAACTACGGATAAGATAGACATAGCCATATTAGATGTTCAGATGGAAGATATAAGCGGGATACAGGCAGGGTATGCAATACATGACTGTAATCCGGATGCGGCGCTTATAATAATGACATCATATAAGCAATATATGGATGAGGCTATGGATCTGAGAATATTTCGTTTTTATGAAAAGCCGGTGGAAAAAGACAGACTTTTCAGTGCACTTGATATTAAGATCAAAAGTATTATCAAAAATAAAAATGTATACCTGACCGAATCGAAATCTGATATTATTGCTATCCGCGAAAATGAGATAGTATACGTAGCTTCAAAGCTAAGAAGTACAGAGATCCTTACAAGTATGGGGCAGGTTATTGTTTCTAACCTGAATAAGAAAAAATGGATAGATAATCTGAAGGATAACAATTCATTTGCTATGCCGCATGGAAGCTACATAGTTAACCTGAATTATGTTCGCCAGATAGGAGCAGATTATATTGTTGTTGAATGTAAGACGGGAAGAAAAGAAAAAATTTTTACTTCAAGACGATATAGTTCCGACTTTAAAAAAGCATTCTTGAAAAAAATGGAGGAATACAAATGACAACGGCTTTTAATATTGTTTTCTTTTTAGAGTTTATTTTTCATGGATATTGTGTTTATATTTATAATTCTGCTGTATTCAAGAATAGAAAAACAAGAATATCACCGCTTATACTGTATCTGGGGGCATCATGTATAGAGTTTATATTATATAGGACATTTTATATTGTACCTCTGAATATGGCCTCGGTAGTGATATTGACGGCAATAATATCATATATATGTTATGATACAAAATTGTATTCGTGCATTTTTCATTCCGCAGTTTTGTCTTGTGCAATGTGTATAATTGAGATCATGGGAATTCCGTTAGGAAATATGATATTGAATGATGACTATTTTCAGACCCATAGTTTGGTGAACGAATTGTTCGGTTCGACCGTTACTAAATTGATTTTCTTTACTTTTTGCAAGGTTATCAGCAGATTTTTGGAAAAGGAATCAAAATCAACAAAAAGTCTGTTTCTGTTCTGCGTACCTGTTTTAACACTTCTGTGCAGCGTAATGGTGATGTCGCTGAGCGATTACCACAATATTAATCGTTTCTATATGGTTGTGATGGTATTTGCAGTATCTATAATGATAATCAACGTTGTAGTTTTTGTTGTCCATGAAAATTATATAAAAAATGCGGAAGAAACAGAACGTCTGCGGCTTTTAGAACAGAAAAAAAGGCTTGATTATGAGCATTACAGGATATTGCAGGAGAGCTATAATAATTCAAGAATACTTGTTCATGATATAAAGCATAATATGAATATTATTTCTGCAATGGCAGAAAATGGAGATATTGAATCTTTGAAGGATTATGTCAGGTCTATGAATATTACTTCAAAATATATATCAGGGATTAATATAACAGGCAACAAGATCATAGACGTAGTAATATATCAGGCAACAGAAAAGTGTAAAAAAAGAGATATAAGCTTCAGCTTTAACTCAAGTAATATTAATTTCAGTTTTATGAATGAAGCGGATATCTGCTGTATACTTTCAAATCTTCTGGATAATGCAATAGAAAGCGCCGAAAAATCAAAGGGTAAAACAATAGATGTGGAATTTTATGCCAAGGAAGATCGCTCTATGCTTTTTATTGAAATAAAGAACAGCTGTGACACTGTACCGCTGATCAAGGACAACAAATATATCACGTCAAAAAAAGAGAAAGATAAACATGGCATAGGTATGTACAGCGTAAAAAGAGCCGTATCTGAATATGATGGTTTTGTGGATTTTGATTACGACGATGATAAGCATATATTCACTTCTGTCGTGTCTGTAAATGCTCCGGACAGTATTTTGCACGTCTGAATGACCACTTTTGCACGAAAAACGACCACTTTTGCAAACCCTATTGAAAATCGTAAAAATAATGTTTATAATATCAGTAAACAAAAAAACGATCTTGAAAGATCTGAAAGGAGATTTTATCCATGAAAAAAACACTTTTAAAGCTGGTCAAGAAAGCAGTAGAAAAAACGGTGATCCAAAGCGCAAATACTACATCAAGCTTCTGGAATCATCAGCCGAAAGCTCCCAAGGATATTGCAAAATATAAGAAATGAATATCAGGGAAAAGCTTTTAAGGGCAATGATCGAAAATAAGGTTATTGATCCTGATGAAGCTGAGATATACAGCTTTGGGGTGCAGCTTTTATCTGAAACCGTTATCTCGTTTGTTGTTTTCTTTATAATAGCTGCGCTTTTGGGTATGTTGACAGAGTATATTGTTTTTATGGCTGCGTTTGCAGCATTAAGGCAGTATGCGGGGGGTTCACACGCAGGAACGTTTCTTCGCTGCCTGTTGATATCTTGTGTGATCGTTATGTCTCTTTATCTTCCGCTGAAATTCACTGGGGACGGAACATTGTTTATATATACAGGTTCTGCATTGTCACTGCCTGTTATAGCAGTACTGTCACCTGTGGACAGCGTGTACAAGCCTATAGCGGATGAAGATAAGAAGAAGTACAGAAAACGTGCATTGATAATACTGGGGGCGGAGGTCTCAGTGGTAATTGTATTACTGATCTGCGTGAAAAACAGTTATGCGCTATGTGTAGTTTATTCATGGTGTGCCCTTGCAGTTTCAATGGTGGCCGGCAGTATACAAAATAAAAGGCTCGGACGATGATCGTGCCCGTATGAAGCAATTTATGCGGCGAAAAGCAATTGTATATGATGAACATACTCGATCAGCTGAATACGGCAGAAAGCCTGTTCAGGATTGACAAAACAGATTACAACTATATTTTTGAATAATCCCTGAAAAGCCCCCGCCCGCACGCAAAGCACACCTGCGTGCGGGCGGCGCGGCGTTTGGACGTAAATTTTGTTTGGATTCAAAATAAAGAAATAAAAAAACCGTAAAAAACTGTACAAATATTATATAAAGTCTTGAATTTAATGTTGACATTGACTAAGTGGTGTGATAAAATAATTACATGATATTTTAAAAGATTAAATTATTGTAATATAGAAAAATTCTACAATACACGGAACGGAGCGGGTGTTCTATGACGGTAAAACGAACGGATAAGCGTTTTAAAATTTTAATAGGGTTAATGTGTGTGATATTGCTTCTTTCAAGCATATATCCGGCACTCAGTGATCTGCAAAAAGTCAATGCCGCCGACAGAGTCGTATATTTCGATACGTCCTGTACGGGAGCGGACGGCTCCAATCATGGCTGGTCAAAGACCATGACAAATGTGTACTACTATGCGTACAGCTCGAGCGGTCATACCAACGGACTTCAGGCAATGACATCAACGGGAAAATTCGGAAAGGACGGCGGTAAGCTTTTTACTGCAAACGTTGACAGCTCATATACATCCATAATATTCTCAAGTGTGTCAGAATGGACTTCGCTGGGCAATGACTATAGATGGCAGACTACATCCTTGGGACTTTCGGGTACCGAGGGTAAGGCGTTTATTCTCAATAACAGCGGCATTTACGATAACGAAGACGGTACGACCAAGCGTAAGCAGGGTATGTACACATATACGATCCCTGCCGCTGTGTCATATGCAGGACAGAAGTTCTCTGTACTTAATATGACAAACAGCGCACAAACACTCTATTATCGTTTTACCGATGAACAAAAATCCAACGGCGTCTGGGCGGAAACTTCAACCTTTAACTCCGGCAGTAAACAGGCCTTGCCCCTTGCGGAAAGGTTCTATGATTATGAGGCAATAACGGTACCTGCCGATAACGCAAACGGTCCGTATACTACGGTAGAAATTTATGACAGCGAATCTTCGACTACTCCTATAAACAAGTATTTCTTCGAAGAAGGAAAGATCCTCGGAAGAACTTATGAGTACGGTGTGTCAGAGCTTACAACCGGAAAGATCAGCTATCAGGCAGCTAATCCTGTAGCAACCAAAGCTGTGAATGAAGCACTTTACCTCGAAAAGTCATCCTTTAAAACAGCAGGCACTACTGTTGAGGGTAAAAACACAACAGCAATAACCAAAAGCGGTAATGCAAGCTACGTTACAGATTCTGCGATTTCTGTTTCGGCATATACAACGCTCAATACCGATACAGATATGAGCAGCATGATAATAACTGCGACCGATGCCGGCGGAAATAAGTACAATATGTTCGGCCCTGAAAATGAAGGCGATAACCTTATTACCATAAACGATAATGTTGCTATTATCTCGGGTAAGTATACTGTACAGAGTACGGACAATAAGATGGATAATGGTCAGAAGTATATTACTGTTAAAGCTGATTTCTTTGATTATCAGTATGACCATGTAGTGACCGGTACATTAAATGATCTGACATATAGTCAGAACTATAATTATATCCTTCAGGATATGACCTATGTTGTTTTCCAGAACCAACCCGGTTGGGATAAAGTATATGTGCACTATTGGGGCGGTTGGATCGGTTCAACATGGCCCGGGGTACGAATGTCTTACTTCAGAAAAGGTGGAGGAACGAGCGGTAATCAATATGATGAGTACATATTTGCCGTTCCAAAGGGAACGACAGGTTTGATTTTTAACAATAATAGTGGATTACAAACCCCGGATATTACATTTAGCGATACAGGAAATAATTGCTTTTGGTATAACGGGACTGAATACGGCAGTTGGAAAGATACAACGATAACAGGACTTCCTTCGACTTATGCAGACGCGAAAAGACCTTATCTTGCGGTTAATGAAGCGATAAGTAAGTCTGATTATGGAACAAAAAGCAGTTATCCGATGTATATGGGTCAGTTCTGGCTTCCTGTTGACAGCAATTCGGGTTATACTACGCTGAAGACCAGTTCTAATGCTTACAGTACAACTACTGCCGCTGCACAGCGTGCGGCCCACGTAGGTGATGATGAAAAGTATGTAATTAAAAATGAACAGGAAAGCGGTGCATATACAAATTTTGGATTTGGTGAAAAGCTTAATAACTTTACATGGCCTGCTAACCTTGCGTTCAGAACAGAGACACAGACTTCCGGAACACATAGACCTTATGATGTAATTGTTCAGGGATTGGTCAACGCTAAACTATCTGACGGTAAGCTGATGGATCCCGGCGGAAATTATTCCATACCATATTTTGACTATTCGTGGTGGACTTCTCAGACAAGCTTCACTACTTCACAGCAGACCTCAACAACCGATGCGACTAAGAAGTCTGTTAATATGGCTAACTATATCAACTACTATAAAGACGGAGATTTTCCTTTCTTTGAAATAAACAGTAGTCAGATAAAGGATTTCAGCGTAGACGGATATGACAGAGATGGCAAAATGCTCAGCGACAGGAGTACAAATTACAGTGGAACGTATTATGTATTTGACTCCAAGGAATACAGTATCCGTGTAACTAAGGACGAAAAGGGTAATACCGAAGTGTCAAAGAGTAATTTGATGCACGCTGAGTCTAAAAATAATGATATGGTTTATGACAACTACGGAGATGACGGAAATGGCGCAAACGTCGGACTTTTCCCGTTTAACGATCCGGCGGACGGCGGAAACAAGAGCCAGAAGCTGCACTACGGCTATGGTATAGAATATGATATAGAATTCTATATCAATGAAAACGGAACTATTGACGGCACTGCAGACGGTGTTCCGATAACATTTACTTTCCAGGGCGACGATGATGTGTGGGTATTCCTTGATGATGAGCTTGTTCTTGATATGGGCGGCGCTCACAAGAATGCTATAGGTGAGATAAACTTCCATAATAAGAAAACGTTCATAAGCGCTATTGGCAATGCCGGAAATCCCAGTATTGTATCTTCAAATATAACCAATCAGTATTCGGATGAGACTAATGTAAAGAGAAGCCTGAACCAAACAATAAATGATTTCAGCAATGCGGCAAAAGAAAGAGTAACTGTAGGTAAACATAGATTAAGAATGTACTACATGGAGCGAGGAATGCTCAACTCCAACCTCTATGTAATGTTTAACCTTCCTATGAGTCTTACAAGACTTGATATACAGGAGGATACAGACTTCAAGGCAGTTAATGCCGGTTTTGCTGATGCAACAAAGTATGTCGCAGACTATGATGTTTTCAACTACACAGTTGAAAACAAGGGCACAACAAATGTCGTAGGCAGCGACTACAAAACACCTTCAAATACAGCTGTAACAAGAAGTAATGAAGAAAGCGGTACTGCAAGAACTACGACCCTTGCAGCCTCAGGAAGTTCCGCTCAGCATAAATACGACTACAAGGGATCACCGGGTGATAATTATGTTCCGATGATATCCGATAGCGGAGGTGTTACGTATTCTGTTGCGGATCCGTTTACGAGTAACAAAACGGTAACGTTCGATACGAGGTCGGTAACAGAGAAAAATGTAGAAAAGAAGGGTGTTATATCACTTCAATACGGTGAAATCGCTACATTTAATAAACAGCTCAATTACGGTACAGGCATGAGAGTGACTCAGCTCGATACACTTTCGGCACCGAACGGAACGTCACGAACAGGTTCATACAATGACAATACAGGACGAACTGCAAGCAAGTATTATAACACATACATGAAGTCGACTCCGACGGATGAAAACTCGGAAAGACGACTGTATGCAGGTTTGTATGATCTTGATCATATTGATGCTTCAAATACGGATCATGTTGAAAATCTGTATAATGGCAAGACAAACTACTCAATGAATAATGTTGTAAACCTTCAGGTGGACGGTACAGAGTCTAAGTATAATTTCAACGATCCGACTGATGGTGCAAATGAATATGTACATCTTCGTCAGGTAATAGTAAACGAAGTAAAAACGGTTGACCTGACCATCAGAAAGGACTTTGTAACTACCGAAACATATACAAGTCCGTTCAGTTTTGAGGTGCATTTCTCAAATGTATTCGGTTCAACGGCGGGGGACACAAAGATCAACGTCGGAGCTATTAAGTATTATAAAAACGGCAGCAGTTCACCGGAACAACTTGGCAGCGACGGTTCATTTGAGTTAGCGGCTAATGATTATATCGTGATAAAGGGTATACCTGTAGGAACTAAATTCTATGTCAAAGAAACGAGTGTTTCCGAAACGTATGAATTGTACGAGAGCAAATCCTTTAATCTTGGCGATGAAGAAAATCCGTTGGAGCTTGAAAATGATACCGAAACGTATGCCCGCAACATACGTAAGCTTGGCAGACTTACTGTTAATAAGGCAGTCTATGGCACAGACCACGCTACACTTGATACAACAGATACAACTCCATTCACAGCAGTTGTTTCACTTACTGCGCCGAGCGGAGTAAATATCAAAGAATTTGATATCAAGGCAAACGGTGAGGCCATTACATTCAATGATGACACCACCGACTTCAATATTACAGTAAGCCGTGACAAGCCGGTAGTTATAACGGGTCTGCCGTATCAAACGACCTATACGATAACAGAGGATGACCCGCCCGCAGGATATACAAAGCACAATGTCAGCGGCACTAATATTACATACGCAGACAGTGAAAGCGGCGGCGTTGAACAAAAGATCGACAATCAAAGCGGTGAATCAGCTACAATAATGAATGAGAAAGTTCAGCCTGTGGGAAGTCTGACGGTTAAGAAGCTCACATTCAATACCGAAACAGAGAATATAATGACAGGCGTTGAAGAAGAATTCCCGATCACGATTGAACTCAGCGGTCTTTCAAGCGATATCAGCAGTTCTCTGGATTGTAAGTGGAACGGCTCGGCTCTCGACAGCACAAAGCTGACGACCTCATATTCAGGCGGAACGCTGACACTGACAGCTACGATCAAGCCCGGAGACAGAGCAGACGATTCAAGGGCGCTGGTAATATCTAACATTCCCGAAGGCACAACGTATAATGTCAGTGAAAACGAATCGACTATACCCCAGAACTTCGCTAAATCAACGAAGGCATATACAGGCAGCGCATTTAAATCAACGCCGGCATACACTACCTCAAGCGGTTCGTATAATTACGTACTGCTCCGTGACACGGCAAAGAGTATCGGCGGCAGCAACGACTATGTTGTTGTTGAAAATGAATTCACACCTCTTGTTATGCCCGCAACCGGCGGAACGCCGATAATATTCCTCTTACCTTTTGGCATTATTGCAATTGCTCTTTCGGGTGCTGCATTAATGATCTATAAAAAGAAACTGATAGAAGAGATTGAAAAATAATTTCCGACAGAGGTTTCATAAACAGTTGATGCAAAAGGCACAGCTTTTCCGAAAAGGAATGTGAGAGGAGTGATGAAAGAGCAGTATTTTAACTTGCCGAATTAAAAGTACGTATAAAACACCCGTCCGCCGTATGCAGGGGGCGGACGGAGTGTAGGGAAACCTTGCAGATGTCTTTCGGTAAGAAAGACGCAATACAATATTGAACTAATTTTATTGGAGGTATTTTTTATGAAAAAGTCTTTTAAAAGAGCAGGCGTAGCAGTTCTTTCTATGGCTATGCTTCTTTCAATGGGTGCTATAGGAGCTACATCGGTTAGTGCTGCAGGTGAGTCAATCACAGTAGCAACAAGTACAGGTCTTGCTACAACAGATAAGGTAAATGTATATAAAGTAGCAACCAGTTCTGCAACTGGTTGGGCATGGGAAACTGATTATGATGGCGTTACAGGCATAACTGATTTCAAAAATTTAAATGCATCTAATGCAGAGGAAGTAGCTAATAAGCTTGCAAGGGTAGCTATTACGAAAACGCCCACAACTAATGGTAATGTTGGTACGGCAGTTGACCTTTCTTCTTTCGGAAAAGGATATTATCTTGTAATTGCAGCTCCAAAGGATGCAGGAAAAGTTGCACAGCCAATGCTTATAGAAGTTAAGGATGGAACAGCTGCAAATATCACCACTGCTAAAGTATCTCAGATAGATCTTACAAAGGTAATTACCGAGGTGGATACAAAAGATGATGCAGCTCTTACAAATCATGTTGCAGCAGATGGAAAGAGTGCTCAGGCTGCAGCCGGAGAAAAAGTAAAGTATAGAATTGTTGCACGTATTCCTTCATATGATACAAATGTTGCGGCTACGGATATTCAGGATTTTGTACTTACTGATACAAGTGAAGATACACTTACCAGTGTTGCGAGCTCTTTTAATATGTATATAGCTAATACAAAAGAAGCAACAACAGGTGATGCAGTTAATGCTTCTGCTCTTAATAGAAATAGTAATGGTCATAGTTTTACGGTAACACTTGGAGGTTCAACTGTAAAGGCTAATCCTGCAAAGTATCTTATTGTTGAGTTTACAGCAGTGGTTGGTGACAATCCTGTTATAAGTAAGGGTCTGGGTGTTCGTGAAGATCAAAAAGATGAGGCAGGAAAAAGTGCAGATGCCAATAAGAATGATGTAGTACTTACATATGGTAATAACTATTCAACAGGCGGCGGCAGCGATACAGATGGTGACGGTGACGTAGATAATGACGATGAGCAGCCCGAACTCAAGGATTATGCTGACGTTTATGCAACAGCTCTTTACATTAATAAAACTCTCGGTACAACAGCTGTGGCAGCAGGCAAAGATGAGGTTGGATTTACTCTCTATGATGCTGCAGGAACAACTGTAGTTAGAGAAGAAGTTAAAACTGATAACACCGGCAAGGTTTCATTTGTTGGTCTTGATGCAGGTACTTATACTCTTAAGGAGACAAAAACAAAAGATGGATATAAAAAGGTTGATGATTTCAAAGTAACAATAAGTTCTTCTACACCTTATGCTACATTTACTGCTAAAACTGGTGAAACAGACTGGGATACAGTAACAGCAGGTGGTCTTGAAATGACTATAAACAACCCTGATATCGAATCTCTCCCCGGCACAGGCGGAATGGGTACAGTTCTCTTCACAGTAGGCGGCGCAGCAGTTGTTCTCCTCGCAGGCGCTATGTTCGTTGTATACATGAGAAAGAGAAAAGTTGAAGAATAATCTTTAATTAATGTGTAATGTGGAAAGCTGAAAGTGGAATTATTTCCATGATGGGCTTTGAACCGCAAACGCAGGTTTTAGTTACAATTCATAGTTCGCTCTCCTTTTTGGAGAGCGGGCTTTTCAAAGGGCTTGCACGAAACATACGGGCAAACCTTTTGAAAAGCCTTAATGAAAGGATAATGCTCTTGAAAATCAAGGCTAAACATATATATATATTCGCGCTTATCGGCGTTCTGTATTTCTCGGGAATAGCGGCGATTGTATATCCCATGATAAGTAATGTACATTCCCTGAAAAATTCAAAGTCAGCGATTACAGATTATAAAGATGAAGTAAAGAATATGCCCGATGAAGATATTGAAAAAAAATTCAGAAATGCAGATAAATATAACGCCGATATAGCTAACGGTGTATATAAAGATGGTCTGGAGTTTTCCCTCAGCAGCAACAGTGAAGTTATGTGCTATGTGGATATTCCTTCGGTCAATATTTATCTTCCCGTATATTACGGAACAAGCGATGAGGTGCTTCAAAAAGGCTGCGGCTGGCTGGAGAACACTTCTCTTCCGGTTGGAGGAAACTCGACTCATTCTGTGATTTCTGCGCATACAGGTCTTCCTTCCGCAGAGATGTTCACAAATCTTGATCAGGTAGAAATGGGCGATGTATTTTATGTCCATGTTCTTAACAGGGTGCTTGCATATAAAGTCGATCAGATTGAAAAAGTAACTCCGAACAGGACTGACCTTCTTAAAATTCAGAAGGATATGGACTTTTGTACACTTCTAACCTGTACGCCGTATGGTATTAATGACAAGCGGCTGCTTGTGCGCGGAGTCAGGGTTGATTATATAGAAACTGCTTCTTCTTATGAAGAAAATGCGGCTTCATCCGTTTCTTATTCAAAAGATGATTCCGATTCAGAACTACAGGGAGAGATACAGGGACAGTTGTTCGTGATTTTTTCCATTATTATCGGAGCGGTGTTATTGTATGCGGGTGCAGGAGTCTGGCTTGTAATTTCTATAAAGAGATCTCACGCAAAAAATAAAAATAACGCGGGGGATAATGATGGCTGATATTAAAAAACAGATCAGGCGAAGACTTCCGCTTGTGTTTATATTTCTTGTTTTACTGGCAGGTATAGGGCTGTTTATGTATCCTATTGTCAGCAACTGGTACGGTGAATATACCGCGCATACTTCGATCGAAAGCTATGATAAAACTATTCAGGAAGTCGGCAACGAAGTACTTGAAAAAATGCAGAAGGCTGCCGATGAATATAATCAGGCGCTTGCTGCGCATAACAGCAAAAGGGTGTCTGAACTGCACTATGAGGATCTTCTTGCCGTTACTGAAAGCATTGGTTATATAGAGATTCCGAAAATAAATGTGTATCTTCCTATTTATCATGGAATGGATGATGATGTGCTTCAAAAAGGTGTAGGTCATATGGAGAGTTCTTCTCTTCCGGTCGGCGGAAGCAGTACCCATGCAGTGCTTGCAGGTCATACCGGTCTGCCCTCGGCAAATCTCTTCACAGATCTTGACCAGCTTGATGAAGGCGATATGTTCTATATACATACACTTGATAAAGTACTTGCTTATAAGGTTGATCAGATCAAAGTCGTACTTCCGTATGAGATGGAGTATGTGGATATAGTAGATATGGAAGACTATGTTACGCTTGTGACTTGCACGCCCTACGGTATCAACAGTCACCGCCTTCTGGTAAGAGGTTCGCGTGTTGTGTATCAGACACAGACAATGGCTGAAACTCATCCGTGGCCGGTAGTCCACAAGGAAGTAGAACAGCAGGTACCTTTCAGAACTATAGTATGGTATGCTTCACTTGCGGTTATAGTTGTTGTTACAATAATTATTATCCTTATATTGTTTATGCCAGGTTTCCGCAGAAAAAAGCGTAAGAATAAAAAAGCGAACGATCCCGACAGCACTGCCTGAAACGGGTTAGGAGGAATGTATTATGATGAGAATAAAACTTAAAAAAGTTTCTGCTGTCATTGTTTCGATGCTGCTTGTATGTTTTATTGCGGCAGTGTCGGTATTCTCGGCAGGAGCTGTCGAACCGAAGAAGGGTTCTATTGAAGTAGAATTAAATCCGGAGTTTGCCGGTCTTCCCATGACAGTAATTACCTTGGGTGATTATAAAAACGGGAATATAGAGCTTTATGATGAGTTCAGTCAATTTGACATTAAACCGTCGGATTTTTCTCAGAATAATATTCTCAGAGATAAACTTAATGCATTAAGAGATTATGTATATGAAAATGATGTTGACGGCGAGGTTAGGATGATCGGTTACGACGGATCAGCATATTTCAATGATCTTGATGCGGACAAGCTTTATCTTATAATGCAGCCTGTTATAACTGATATCATAGATATATCTCCTGCGCTTGCGTTCATTCCGGCGCCCGATCCGGAGGGAAATATTCTTTATGATATAAAAGTGGCTCCTAAACCCCGTGAACCCGAAGGCGGTATAAAAAAAGGCGCAGTAATAGTCAATAAGGTTGATAATAATAATGAACCGCTTAAAGGCGCAGTATTCTCCTTATGGAGAAAGAATGCGTATACAGATGATACCGATCTTCCTAAGGATCCTGATTCTTATGAACTTGGTGAGGATGACCTTGGACGTTATTATTGGAGCAGACATCCATATCAGCTTGTAACAAATGAAAATGGTCAGGCATTTATGGATCAGCTTCTTACAGGATTTGACTATCGTATAATTGAAGAGGAAGCGCCGGAGGGATATGAGCTTGACAAAACTCCCCATGAATTTACTATTACAGAAAAAGCATCGGTAGTTTTAGAAAATGGGAAGTATGTGTTCGTTGATGGTGAAGGTCCGATTATTACCGTTGAAAACATACCCACACCGGGTACAGGTGATGTGTCTTCCTCTGAACCCGAAGAAAGCTCTGAGCCTGAGGGATCAACAAAGACTTTCTCGGATCCATCCACACCGTCATACCCAACACCTTCAAAGGTAACGACAACTACGGCAACAACCGTAATTACCCCGAATGACGGAAAGGTTGTTGTTGAAATTACCGGTGATGATATAGTAAAATATATTGTAATACCTGCAGCGGTTGCAGCATCGCTTATTCTTGTAATTGTGCTTGTTATTGCAGGCGGTAAAAAGAAGGATAATGATGATAATTAATTGAAGTCAGAAATAACGGACGGCACGTATAAAAATGTGTGCCGTCTGTTTTGCGTTCTTTGTTAAAAAACGACAAAATTCTTGAAAGGGGTAAAAATAGTTGGGATTATTTAATACTTGATTTATTGAGTATAAAATATTATTATATAATGTGGGAAAAGCTAAGAATAAGGTAAGCCCGATGGGTTTGTAATATGATACTTTTTGAGGTATGAGGTCAGCTTATGAATAATCAAAAAAATCAGAAAGCATATCCGAAAAAGGAATCTGCTTTAAGACGATTTTTCCGACTGCCGCCGCTTCTCAGAATTGAAGATGATAAGCCTGTTTCGTATAAACAGCAGTTTGCTGTAATGGGAACAGTTCTGGTGATCTGCTGCGCATTGTTTTTATGCGTGTATTTGTTTCTGAATTTTTCCGGATCATTTCCTGAAAAAAATGATAGTTCAGAACAGGAAAAGTCAGGAGTGTCTTTGAATGAAAAAGATGGAAGCAAGGAAAGTTCGGTTCAGCAAAGCTCTGCTGAGCCAAAAAAGATAATAACAAAAATTTCTGCTGCGAATAAAGCTATATTAAAAAATATGACAATGGTTACAAAGAATAATGAAGAGGTATTCAACGGACCATTGATACTTGTGAACAAAACCTATCCTAGCAGACTTGACGGTGAAAATGTTGAACTGCTGCTTGATTATATGACAGATGATTATATTTTGTCTGATTATACTGTTTCCTTTGCAAATGATATGATAGATCCTTTCAATCAGATGATGTCGGATTTTGCAAAGGAGTACGGTGAAACTGATATAATGGTATCCTGCGGTTATAGAAGCCTTGAAACTCAGACTCAGCTTCTCCGGGAAGAACAGTACTATTCGGAGCCGGATGATGAAAACGAAGGAGAAACAGGTGAACAATGGGTAGCCCGTCCCGGATACAGTGAACATCAGACAGGCTATGCCTTTGATTTTGATCTTAATCTCAAAGAAGGCGGCAAGATCGGTATTAACTATGACGGTCAGGGAGAATATTCATGGCTGAATAAAAATTGCAGCGAATATGGATTCATAGTAAGATATATCGAAGGTAAGGAAAATATTACCGGATATAATTATGAGCCGTGGCATTTCCGATACGTAGGTCTTCCTCATGCGCAATATATGGAGGATCATAAAATAACCCTCGAAGAATATTTTGATATTGTCAGAAAGCATACCGGCGACGATGCAATTCTTATGGAAGATCACGACGGAACATTTTGGTGTATATACTATGTTCCGGCTGATGATGGTGAAACTACAGAAATAGCTGTGCCTGAGGATTATGAGTATTATATTTCCGGAGATAATATGGTAAAAGAAGATAGTGAAAATAACTATGATGATGAAGCAAACGAAGACAGTAGTTCCTATAATAACGGCGGATTTATTGTGACAGTGAAAATAGGGGATCATGTTGAGGAAATAAGCGAGCAGCCTTCTGTGCAGAGCAGCAATGACGAATCTTCTTCACAAAGCAGTGAATCGGCAGCTTCTGATGCTGAAAGTCAGCCCGTATCTTCCGAAGCAGAAAGCAGTGCGGATGTGCAGCCCTCTCAACAGGAGCAAATATCCGTTGCTGATGAACCGTCACAAGAAAGTGAGCCGGAGCAAAGCCGTGACATAACGGTGATCTCAATACCGGAAGATGAAAGCTCCGAAAATGAGTACTATTTTGATCCGCTTCAGGGAGTTTAGAGTATATATAATCATACCGCCGACCGTGCTACGGAAGGCGGTATGATGTTTGGTGAAATTGTGAGATGACAAAAGCTGTATAAAAACTACGGGAATCATTTGCGTTGTCAAAGGTGGTTCTTTATTTTGACTCTGTCAAGAGAAGCACCGAGAATTATGAAAAGTACAGTGCTTGCAGCTGCCTGGAGTCCGTTTGAAGGTATATCGGCAAGCGATGCAATAAGAGCGGCTTGTATCGGTGTTCCTGAAATAACGGCTAATAAAGCTCCTGCTATAAAATATCCTCCCACACATATAAGTGCTGCGGGAATAATTGCAATAAAATTACGCTTGCATATTATTGTTTCCTTTTTGGATGAAAAGCAGAAAGCAGTCAGGCCTTTTATTATGGCAGTCGGTATTACCCAGATGGCGTATCCGGACATATAATCGGAAAGTCCGGCACCGATAGCAGCGGAAGCTGCTGCATAAGGACCGGGCAGTATAGCTGCCGAAAGATATATAATGCCGTCGCCTACGTGTACATATCCTTGATGAGTCGGAATATGTACAAAGGCAGTCAGTACAAATACCATTGCGGCAAAAACTGCGGATAATACCATATATTTTATGTTCTTCTGATAATTGCTTTGTTTCATATTTTGAACAACTCCTTAATACATATAGATTTTATAGGTTTTGACGCATACTGACTCCCGACATATTTATGCAGCCGAAAATATATACAATTTATCAGAGAATAATTACTTTCCGATAAATTGAAAACATATTATAGCATACCTTCGACTAATTGTCAACTAATTACTAAAAAATAGTTGTTAATTATTTTATGCCGTATAATAAAATAAAGGAATGCAGATTATTACTGGATGGTGACGTGATACAATGGAAAGACAAAAAAGAATTGCAGTGATAAATGATTTTTCAGGATTCGGAAGATGCTCGCTTACCGTATCTATCCCGATCATATCAGCAGCGGGGATACAGTGCTGTGCCATACCCACAGCAGTTTTTTCAAATCATACGGGCTATAAGGACTATTTTTTTGATGATTATACGGATAAGATGAAGTATTACTATTCAAAATGGGAGAAATTGGGACTTGAGTTTGATGGTATATATACAGGATTTCTTGGATCGGAGCTTCAGGTAGATATAGTAAGTGATTTCATACAGCGATTCAGAAAAGAGAATACTAAGATAATTGTTGATCCGGTCATGGGAGATGACGGACGAACATACGCAACACTTACACACGGACTCTGCCGCAGACTTGGAAGACTTGCAAGACATAGTGATATTATGACGCCTAATCTGACAGAGGCCTGCATACTTACAGGTACTCCGTACAGTGATAAACAGACGAAAGAGAGCAATCTTTATGATATCTGCCGAAGGCTTGTGGATATGGGCGGAAAAAACATTGTGATAACAGGTATAGAACAGGGGAATAATATAGGTAACTTTATATATAATGAAAATGGTCAATATTCAATGTATCTTACTCCTGTTTCAGGCGGCAGGAGAGCAGGGACAGGGGATGTCTTTGCCTCTGTAATTGCAGCGGATATTGTAAATGGTCTGTCATTTGAGGATTCTGTGAAAAAAGCTGCCGATTTTGTTGCTAAAACTATAAGGAAATCCGATGAGCTTGAAATTCCTCCCCAGGACGGAGTATGCTTTGAAATGTTTATGAAGGATTTGGTAATAACGGCCGATGCTAAAAGTAATAATTCGTGATAAGTAAAGGTTACAGAAAGGATCCTGCGGCGAACCCATCACCGCGTTTGGGGTTTAACGTTACGACGGCGGTTTGCGGGATGATACTTGCTATAAGTAATTTTCGTTGAATTAGACATTAATTTAAAGATATATTGCAAAATTGTTGTTAAAACGAAAAAATATGAATTATGTATTGTAAAACAGTGTCGATTTATGATATTATGTAATGTGTGGGATAAGAGAATAAACGGTTTAATAAAGTTTTAACGGTTAGGAATTATACGAACCGCATTCGGAAAGGATGAAACGGGTAATTTATGAGCATAAGAAAATTTATGAAATGCTCCGCTGTTGTGTGGATCATGACCTTGTGTTCGGTTGTGGGTCTGTCAATGACGGCTAAAGCCGAAGGCTATTACGGGGATCAGGATTATATTTTTTATGAGGACAGCAGCGTGGAATATATTCCGCCTGAGTCCGACGGTAATGATTATTTTGACATCTATCATGAAGATGCAGATGATTATTACGATGATAACTTTTATTCCAATGAACAGTCTTATGAAGAGTACTCGGAAGAGGAAACAGAAGAAACAGAGTCAGAGGAAGAACAGGACGGTTATACCGACGAGGATTCTCAGCTGATGGAACAGTATTCTGTTGATACAAACGAGCTCACATCTAAAGACTGGGAGAATATACAGAAAACTCTTAACTCCAAGGGTTCAGATGATAAAAATGCGGCTGCAACGGCTAACGGTGAAAGCAGTATTTTTATCAATGACAGCGGTAATGATGATTTTGGTACTATGAAAGAAAAGTCAGAAAGCAATGACGTGGGTCAGTATCTTGTATATGGTATTTTACTGCTTTTGGCAGGTATAACTATTGTTGTTGCGGTGATCGTGATAAACGTAAAGGCAAATAAAAAGGCCCGCACGGCAAAGAAGATCAAGGAAAATCCCGTAGACCCCCTCAGCGTTTCTCTCAGGGATGTTCAGAGAGGAAAAAACAAAACCTCGGGCAGACGAAGAAAGTCTGCTATCGGAGGAAGGCATGCTGCAGGCAGACGAACATATTATTCTGAATCGATGCAGAGTGATCTTGTGGATCTGCTTGATGATCCCAAGAACCTTGATTATACCGGAGAAATTTAAAGGTATAAAACAGGAAAGGCAATTACAGCAGAAATGCTGTAAAATATACGGTGTCCCCGGGAAGTGATCTCAGAGGCTGCCAAAAAGAATCGGAGGAAAAGGAACAGAATGGATAAGTCAGAACTTTTGAAGCTGAAAAAAACAGCCTGTAACGTAAGACTATGGACGGTGGAGGGCGTTTTTAACGCCAAGTCAGGTCACCCGGGCGGATCTCTTTCCGCAGCCGATATTATGACATACCTCTACTTCAGCGAGATGAATGTGGATCCCAAGAATCCGAAAGATCCCGACAGGGACCGCTTCGTACTTTCTAAGGGTCACTGCTGCCCTGCGCTTTATGCAGTGCTTGCACTCAAGGGATATTTCTCTACAGATGAGATAAAGGTACTTCGTCACATCGGCGCTATGCTGCAGGGTCATCCTGATATGAAGGGTACACCGGGTGTGGATATGAGCTCGGGTTCTCTGGGACAGGGAGTTTCCGCTGCCTGCGGTATGGCTCTTGCAGGAAAGCTCAGCGGCAAGGATTACCGTGTATATGCTATGTTGGGCGACGGTGAGTGTGAAGAAGGTCAGGTATGGGAGGCAGCTATGTTTGCCGCTCACAACAAGCTTGATAATCTTACATGGATCGTGGATTTCAACGGTCTTCAGATCGACGGTAGTGTTGCTGATGTTGCAGGTCTTTCTGAACTTGACAAGAAGTTTGAAGCTTTCGGATTCGAGAGTATCACTATTGACGGTCATGATTTTGAGCAGATCGAGGACGCTGTGAATAAGGCTAAGACTGTAAAAGGCAAACCCACTGTTATTATTGCAAATACAATAAAGGGCAAGGGTGTATCTTATATGGAAAATCAGGTAGGCTGGCATGGCAAAGCGCCGAATGCAGATCAATATAAGATAGCTATGGACGAACTGAACGAGCAGCTTAAAGCATTGGAGGCATAATATAATGGCAGAAAGTAAGAAAATCGCAACAAGAGAAAGCTTTGGTCAGGTACTTTGTGAGCTTGCCAAGGAACATGATGATATAGTAGTCCTTGATGCAGACCTTGCGGCTGCCACCAAGACAGAGATATTCAAGAAGGAATATCCTGATCGTTTCTTTGACTGCGGTATAGCAGAAGGAAATATGATAGGTGTTGCGGCAGGTCTTGCTGCTGCGGGAAAGGTTCCCTTTGCTGCATCTTTTGCAATGTTTGCAACAGGAAGAGCTTATGAGCAGATAAGAAACTCTGTAGGCTATCCCCACCTCAATGTCAAGATAGCAGGCTCACACGCAGGTATATCTGTAGGTGAGGACGGTGCAACGCACCAGTGCTGTGAGGATCTGGCTCTTATGAGGACTATCCCGGGGATGGTAATACTCAATCCTGCCGATCACTATGAGATGATAGAGGCAACCAAGGCAGCATATGCTTATAACGGTCCTGTTTATATCAGGCTGGGCAGACTTGCAATAGATACATTCAACGATCCCGAAAACTACAGCTTTGAGATCGGCAAGGGCATTACCCTTGAGGAAGGCAATGATGTGACTGTTATTGCTACAGGTCTTGTAGTTTACGAGGCACTTAAAGCAGTAAGGGCATTAAAAGCTCAGGGCAAGAGTGTACGTCTTATAAATATGCACACCATAAAGCCTATAGATAAGGATATTATAATAAAGGCAGCCAAGGAAACAGGTAAGATCATCACAATAGAGGAACATAATATTATCGGTGGTCTGGGTGAAGCAGTTGCGGCAGTTACAGCAGAGAATTGTCCTGTACCTGTTTATCGTATAGGCGTTGAGGATGTATTCGGTCACAGCGGTCCTGCCGTAGGACTTCTTGCCGAGTTCGGTCTTGATGCAGCAGGTCTTGAGAAGAAGATCACAGAGCTTATGGCTAAATGATAAATAAAAATATTACAAAAAAGCCGATGGAACTTGTGTCCATCGGCTTTTAGTCTATGATTTGTGTGCAAGAATAAACTCTTTGAATTCGGAAAGTGGCAGAGGTCTGGAGTAATAATATCCCTGGATATATTCACAGTCCAATTCGGCAAATTTGTCGGCAAGTTCTCTGTTTTCCACACCTTCTATAACGATTTTCATATTCAATGCTTTTATCATTTTTATTACATTTTCCAGAACAATTACAAGATTGGGGTTTTCTTTTATTTCTGTAAAGGTTTTGTCAAGCTTGATTATATGAAAGGGCAGCGAAGCTATTCTTGTCATATTTGAATATCCTGTACCGAAATCATCCAGTGAAAGACTTATTCCGGCATTGTGGAGAGTTTTAATGTTATTCAGGATAGAGTTTTGAAGCTCACCGGCGGCAGTTTCGGTTATCTCAAGATTGATCTTATCGGGAGTGACCTTGTTATCGTCCATAATGGATATAACTTTTCTTGCGAGATCATCTTCCATGCACTGAGCCGGAGAAAGGTTTATTTCTATATAGTCAAGCCCCAGATCATCATATTCTTCGCTGCCGATGAACTGACAAACCTTTTCCATCACAGTCTGACCTATTTTGTGTATAGTTCCGTTTTTTTCCGCTGCGGGAATAAAGAGTTCGGGTGAGATATAACCGTATTGTTCTGTCTGCAATCTTATAAGTGCTTCGGCAGAGGTAAAACGTTTCTCTTTAATTGAGTATATGGGCTGATAATATACTTCAAATGAATCACCGGATATGGCGTTTTCCAGTATCATGTCGATATCACGCATTACATTGTATTTTTCTTTGCTGCTTATTTCGGAAGCATAAAGAACATTGCCTGAATATTGATTTTTAAGGCTTGACGCCAGAGCAGTCATAGCTTTTACATTATCTATGTCACAGGGTATTTTTGTTATACAAACGCAGACTATAAGATTCAGTTTGATTTTGTTGAATTTTTTCGGCTTCTTGAAATGATCGTTCAGCGTTTCGGCAAGCTCAGCGGCAAAGCGTTCCTGTTTTCCCTCCAGCTTTATGCGGTAATTTCCCGAACCGATATAGTATACTTCTCCGTAAGTTTTGTTATCACGCATAATACGCTGTATATCATCGCCTGCCATTTTTTTGATAGTGACTGTATCTCTGTATCCGAACATTTCACGAATAACGTTAAAATTTAATATTTTTATCATTAATATAGTTTCGGGCTTTTTGTTTGCCAGGCTGCGTCCTATTTCGAGATCGTAGGCACTTTGCTTGAGAAGCCCTGTTTCGCTGTCGGTAATTTCTTCGGGACGCTGTATCATCATAAAGAGGAAAAGAAGTCCCGTAGCATTTGCGAACATATCAATAAGAACGTGGGGGATAAAGAACTGTACAGCGGCTGCACACATCATAAGAAACGAGCCTGTGTATATAGAAATTATCTTAGAGGGGGAGAGCATATGTCGGTTTATAAAAACCTTGATGAATCCGTATATCGCATAGTAGCCGTTCAAAGCATAAAGTATAATGAACAGCGGACCCCGGATATATTCTCCCTGAGTACTTATATAGAAAATGTGATGGGTGAAAAAATTAGCAGCCATCAGAATAGGGGCAAAGGTTATTGGGAGAAACAGTTTAAGCTTTTTGAAGAAATTGTTTGAAGCCTTGAACCACGTATCGGTTATCATAATTACATAGCTAAGACAGAAAAACGTTGTAAAAGCTCTCATCAGCAGATACAGGGTATGATATATCATTTTTTCTGTATTGAACATATTTCCCGTTCTGTCGTAGGTTACGGCAAGTATATCTGCAACAGCTGTAAGAATAGCAAAGGATACAAGAAGTATATATGCACGGTTCATTTTTCCGTTGGTCATCTTTTTGATAAGCATACAGCCCAGCAAAACTATCTCAATGACCAGCGCTGAATAATCAAAGAATAATATTTTTTCCATAGTGATTCCCCACAATAATAATGAATAATGAATAATGAATAATTAATAATGAATAATTAATTATTCAGATTATCTGCAAAATATGTGTGAATTGTTTTATTATTTCATTATACTACAAATATTGTTATTTTTCAATGTGAATGAAGTATATTTTATGAATAAAATGAAAAAATCGGAAAAATCTTGACAGCAAAAAAGAGACTGCCGAAGCAGTCTCTTTCAGGTAGATTATGATGATTTTTTCTCTGACTTCTTTTTTCTTGCAATGATGATAACCGCAACTATAACAATTATCACAACAACAATTGCTATCCATATAAATATACATAGTCCCAACGGCTGAGGGCAGAAGCCGCATATCGGGCATTTGTCCTCTTTCTCGGCTGTTTTCTGTACAGCCGAATCAGTCAAAGAGGATTCGGATTGTTCAGCGGCAGATTCAACAGTATCCTCTTTTTTCACTTCCATATCCTGTGATCCGAAGGTCAGTATTTCCGACCAGTCGGAGTTGATCTCTTCTACATCGGGCTGAGAGCATACATATTTTGCTCTTAATTCAATAGGTGTATCCTTTTCGATCTTGCCCTCGGCTTCGGCAAGATTCTGTAGATCAATTTCCATATCTCCGGCGGTGATTCTCCAGTCGCCCTGGAGTTCTACCCAATTTTCCTTGTTTTGAAGCTTAGCTTCAACAATAAGGCTGATGCCGCCCTGAGTACCGTTGACCTGTGTCAGCTGTTTTGAGAGTATTTCATCAACACTCAGCTTGATGGAGATAACAGGAAAACCGTTGAAATCCTTGTCGGTGTATTTCAGGTCTGAGATCACAGGAGCTGCCAGATCGCCTGCCTTAACAGGCTCGGACTTTTCTGAATCCTTTCCTACGGATGCAACCTCTGACCAATCGGATGGTATCACTACATTTTTTGCATTATCGTCGCTGATAGGACGGATCACCGCAATATAGCGTACACGGGCATAGATGGTATGCTTTGTCAGGTCAATTTTAGCGTGACTTTCTCCGTCACCCTTGACTACCTCATATTGATCTTCCTTAAGCACATCCTTCCAGCCGTTGTAATCGTCACCATCCACATGTCTCCCATACCAGAAGGTATCCTCTTTGTCTTCAATATTGCCCATCCATCTGAATATCCATTCTTCCATTGTTGTTTCATGGGAATAGCTCTGTGAGATATATGCCCAATCACCAAGATGCTGATGGTAATCATCATCATAGCCTTCTGTCAGCCAATAATCATTAACGTGCCAGTCATCCTGTGAGTCGATTGACCAGTCGATCTGGGTTTGTATCCACAGATCATCGTAGCCCATGTCATTAAGTTCCTTCATGACAGTTTCATAGTCATCATCTTTACGCTTTGACCAGTTGCTCATGGAGTTGTTCTGGGAGTAGTGGATCTCGATAGTATTTTCCGAGTCAACTCCGTTGAGATCTGTCATGGTGACATTTTCAGGTGCAGTCAGATCAAAGGGCAGTTTTTGCTCAGGAACTGCATTTGCCGGCATCGATAGTGCACAAGCAAGTGTCATTACGCCCATAGCGGCGGATATTAGTTTTTTCATAGTTACACCTCTCTGTACAAAATTAAGTTACCTCGATTATAGCATATCATTACTAAATAATCAATGTTAATATTCTTCAGCAAGCAGACCGGCGAGCCGCCGGTCCCGTAACGCGGGATCGCTTCGGACACATCGCTGCTGACTTATATAAAAACGGCAGAGTATCAACACCTTTTCGGTGCGGTACTCTGCCATTTCTTTTATTCTACTGACAAATCTTCGTCAGTCAGTACGATCTCTCCGTTTTCCTGCTCATATTTTTTGATCTTCTGTTTTACAAGTGTTTCAATCATATTTGTCAGTGAGCGATTTTCGATTTCTGCAATTTTCTTGATTTTTGCGTGGTCAGAAACAAGAAGTCTTAGCGTAAACTGTGACTTGATAACAGGCATATTGATACCCCCTTTAAGGTGTTATGATACCACTTTGAATTATTTCTGTATGTATTCTACTTGATACCATATAGAAACCATATTATAATATTTACAGAAATTTTTTTATTATAGGTGGTAATAAATGGAAATATACACTGTTAGTTTTTTCGGCCACAGAGAGATAGAAAACGCTCTCGAAGTGGAACGAAGACTTGAAGCCGAAATAACGGAGCTTATTCAGACAAAACAATATATAGAATTTCTTGTCGGTCGTGAGGGAGAGTTTGATATTCTTGCTGCGTCTGTGGTCAGGAGAGTGAAAAAGCAGATGGATTATGGAAACTGTTCGCTGATATGGGTGATGCCCTATATGAAAGCGGAGTTTCGTGACAATGAAAAAGTATTTCTTGAATACTATGACGATGTAGAAATCTGTGAGCAGTCGGCAAAGACGCACTTTAAATCAGCTATGCAAATTCGCAATAAGACTATGGTTGACAGGTCTGATCTTATAATCTGCTGTATTCAGCACAAAAGCGGCGGAGCGTACAAAACGGTTCAATACGCCGAAAAGCAGAATAAAGACATTTTAAATATATAAAAAATCAGGAACAGCTTTCGTTTCTGTTCCTGATTTTCAGGTTATTTAACTGTGAGTTTCTGCTAAGTCCGACTCATACATCAGTATGCTGATTGTGTGTTTTTATTTCCATTGAGCCGCCGTATAGCTATACGATGTTTCTGACAGACCTCAGACCGATAACGTGATCTTTCTTATGCCGCGGCTTCAATGCATTGCATTACCCCGATCATTTGTCCGACGCAGGAATTGTTACTTTTACCGATGCGCCTCCGCCCTCATGCTGTGTAATTTCCAGTTTACCCTTGCACATCACTTCGAGTCTTTGCCTGATATTATTCAGGGCGATATGCGGCTCTTCGTCATCAACTGAATTAAAGCCCAGACCGTCGTCCTCGACAATTATTTCGCTGCCGCCCTTCGTCTGTCGTGTCTTGACAGAAATATTAAGCGGATCACCGTCCTGGTTCATACCGTGCTTGACTGCGTTTTCTACAAGGGGCTGCAGCGTCAGCGGCGGTACACGGAACATAGTGTGCGGAGTCTCAAAGCTGACAAAGAGTCTGTCCTCAAACTGTGCCTGTTCGACGGCAAGGTAGGCGCGGGTATGCTCCAGTTCATCCTTGAACGGCACGGTGTTCTCGCTCGCAATAGCAGCGAAGTTCCGGCGAAGGTAGGTGGTGAAGTCCAGCGTGATCTGCTGAGCCTTATCCGGATCCAGCTTACAAAGGTAGTAAATACCCGTCATGGTATTGTATATGAAATGCGGTCGCATTTGCAGCACCATGATGCCGGTACGCTGATTGGTAATTTCACGCTGCTGCTGCATATATTGTTCCATATTATCCGTAAGGATAAGACTGAACATCGTTATTGCACAGAGAGCCATCCAGAATGAAACTATCGTATCTACGGCAGAGAACATATATAAGCTAACGAGGATCGCTGTTGGGATCAGATAAACAGCAAGGGCGGTAAAAACCCTTTTTGAGAGCTTTTTCCTCCTTCTGATCAGGCTTACTGTATTGATGATCATGATCAATGACAGCGGAGCGATCATCAGCGGGAACAGCGGGGCACGAACATACTGATTATCCGGTGTAGTATAGTAGAAAATATCTGTAAACTGAGCGGCGCACAGTATTACGCAGAATATGCCCCACAGCGTTATTACAGTGCGTAACGGTACACTGCTTTTTTGGCTTTCTCCGCAGCAATGCAGCAGAAATGGCATTGGCATAGGCATCAGCACAGAGAAAAACATATATTCAATAACAGCGACTATTCTTTGCACTGCTGCCATATCGGGGTTGGAGTAGATGATCAGATCAATAAGGAGAACAACGGCATACATCAGAAGAATTGAAAAGAGTGTGATGAAATATTTCCTGTTCCATCGGTCAAGCGCAGGCATAAAAGCGGAAAATGCGATACCGATCAACATCATTATCAGCATTGCGCCGCTTATACAATAACCGGCGGCAATTATCCAGTCTGTCAAACGCCTTCACCTCCTGTCCGCAAAGGATACCTCAGGCTGCTGAGCTGTTCTCTTCCGCCCTCGGCAGTGAGGGGATTGAGCATAAAGCCGCGCGCACCTGTACTCCACCCATCAAAGGAATACTCCTGATACGCAGTCAGGTACACCACATTGATCTGCGGATTTATCTCGATAAGACTGCGGCATACCTCCGGAACCTCGGAAAGCCGGGAAATCATCGCAGCGTCAGGCGGACGGCGGACGGACTCCCACCGGGATACTGCGGATTTGGTAACATACATCTTTTCTGCCAATGTATGTTGTGAAAGCCTTTTGTCCGTTCGCAGCTTTTTCAGAGTATCCGCAAAAAGCATACTCATAATTCATCGCTCCTCATCATTATATCTGAATAATAGTTTAACTGATATAAGAAATAAAAGCAAGAATACAATGAATAATTTTGGGGAAGAGAGTGTTCCATTCCGGAACATCCTTGAAAATAACGATCGAAAAAGAAAGCAGCTATGATAACTGATGTTTTATTGATTTATAAATTATGCATAAAAACAATAAACAAAATTCTGCTATTTATACGACAAAAGGTTCCATTCTGGAAAGCCCCGTTGAAAACTGCATAAAAATAATAGTACAATCAAGCTGAGCAAGGATACCGGAATTGATTTTGATATATCAATCAGCTTTACGAAAAAACTGATGAAAGGGCTTGACAAGGCTATGAAAACGGGTTATACAGCACAGTACTGCGGATAACTGAGCTATCTTTTGTGCACCCTTTTTTTCAGCATTATAAGTTTTGTAAACCAACACTGCTGGACAGCTGGGTTCAGCCCGGCGGTCTGCTTGAAAAAGAGGCGTTCGCCCTGCTTTCCAGCTTGATCTGTCAAAGGCGCCCTATGATCCCGAGCATAATGCGTTCCTTTATTCGGTCAATATGACTTACGGTGCGCATATAACACCGGATTCAACGGAAAATCTGGTTCAGCACGGCATACGCGGCGAGATCCCCACCGTGAAATTCACCACGGGCAGCGGATATCTGTTCCCCGAAACAAGCAACCTATACAAGACCGAGAACGGTATCACGGTCGAAAGGACAGGCGACAGGGAGATCACCGTTTCCGGTACTCTCACGGGCAGTGTGGATATCACGATTCCGGACGTGGAGGTGCTCCCCGCGACCGCTCCCGTCATAACCGAACAGCCGACGGGATTTGAAGTGGTATACTTACAGCCAAGCGGCACTACGGCCGTTACAGCCACCGCGGAACGTCAGGCAACTATAAGCGGCGGCTCGCTCACTATTCACGACTGCGAGATCACCGTGACACAGAACAGTTCTTTTGCCGCCATCAGCTCAGGGGACGTTACCATATACGCCGGCAGCCTTTCCGCAACAGCCCGTCAAGGTGCGGGCATCGGCGGCAGCGTGAATAGCGGATACAACGGTACCGTCAGAATTTACGGCGGCAGCTCCGAAGAAGCGTATCTGATCTACGGAATGGAGGGCGGTAAATACTTGATGTCTCTCACATTTGTGTTTGGTGACAATTTTGGCGAGCGTGAATTTATGGATGTAGATGATATGAGATATTGCTTAGATCGCGGCGAGCTGTATTACGTCACCGGCCTTACACAGGTGCCTGACAGCGGCAACGATGACGGCGAATGGGATGTCTACTCTTCGGAAGACGGAACGATTACGGCGATATGGTTTGATTACAATAATGGTCCTGACCTGTCCAAAAGTAATACTTTGACTCAGATTGATTCGACCGATTCAATGCCGATCACGCTGCACATTGAGTCGAGCAAATACGAGGAATTTGACTTTACCCTCAATCTTGTTCCCACATCAAAGCAGCCTCAGCAATTCGATGTAATGCTTATTCCGGAAAAACTGTCTGAAAACGTGCGAAAAAAGTTTACGGATGGGGGTCAGCTGAGGTCATAGTAGGAGACAGCACCAGTCTCTGAAGGACTTAATGTGAATACAGTGCAAATCGCTGTAAGCAATGTCCGAACAATCCGAAACACGGTGCAATGGGAGGTTGAGGGACACAGTGTCCCTCAGTCTACCCTATTGCCTGCTCGGTCGGTGCTTCTGCTTTGCAGAGGTGTCCACCGGACACCCGCACCCCCGAAAACGTATTTATTACCAATCAAGCACAAACTCATCCATCACATTATATTCCGGATAGTTATTGTTCCGGTATTCAAGCAGGGCAGCGGTGACGTTCACTGCACCGGCTTCCTGTGCCATAGATATGAATTCGATTATCTGTGCAACAGTGAAGCTGTCCATCTGCTCTACAACACTTACATCATCCTTCAAAACTCTGTCAGCTACAGTCATCTTGTCAAGTATCGTGATAATGTGGTTTACCTTGCGGGTGAATCTTTTGAAGGAGAATTTGCCAAGAGTGTAATATACACCTTTTATTTCATCCAACCGCCATGTGTCGCAATCATAACCTAACTTGCAGTCATCAAGCTCAAAACCAAAATCATCCGAATATGCGTGTACACCATACGCATGAATTCCGTGCTTGTCCTTTCCGCTGAACTGATATACTTCAAGGCGGCATCCATTGTAACGATCTTCCTTGACCTGAGCAGGGTCACGGACAGGCTCCCATACCTGAGCAAAGGGCTGTTTCAGGTTATTATCAGAAAAATACTTTTGCCATGCGGTGACATCTGCCTTGTCCATTTCCATCGGATGGGCGATTTTTATTTCTTCATCGGTTATCGTGTATTCCTGACCGCTGCAGTCTATTGCTCCGCTGTCTGTCAGAACAAAGGTGCTGCTATCCTGCGACCATACAACGATCTTTGCAATATTTCTGAGCAGGGGATTGTTGATATATGCGTCCTTCCATGCCTGTGCTTTTCTGGTTTTTCCGCTGAGGAAATCTTCAAACAGAACATTGCCGCGGCTTTTCAGAATCTTTTTGGCTGCCTTTTTCATTTCGTCAAAATCCTTTTTGGCAGCTTCGTATTTGTCGGTATCTGCACCCTTTTTCGGCAGGGATTTCGCTGTCTTTCCGTTCGGAAGCTCAAAAAGGAATGTCAGATCCTTTTGCAGTCTTGCCGTTACGGTCTGATTACCGAGGTCATAAGCTTTTCCGCCCTGAGTGTCCAGACCGATATCGGAAAGGTACATATCGCGGAAGGTATCCTCGTCCATGCCCCTCAGTTCTGCATATTTGTCAAGCTCATGATAACGCTCCGCAAAAAGCATAGCACTGCGGGTGTTGCTGTAAAGACATGCCTGACTGAACACCGAAAAAGGCTTGTAACTCCATTTCGAAGCCCGACTTGTAAGAGATACCATAGTTTCCTCATCGGCATAACGGCAAATAGGAATAGCAAGTGAAATTCTCTTTTTTTCCAGACATGAAACCGAAATAACAAGATATTCGATAATAGTATTCAAAAATTTTTGAAAAGCCTCCGGAGCTACTCTTGAAATGATCTTTTGGGCTTTGGAACAGATACCCGGCTTATCGTATCCGCTTATTAAATAATAGTCATATTTATCAAATTCTGTTCCATGAACAGTCAGCAGCCATGCAGTAATTTCTTTCGGTATCTTCTGACCGTCCTTGTCAATAAGATCAGGAATATCCTGCATGGTAATACCGAGATTCTTGATTTCTTTGGCAATTGTCTTGATTTTATTATTCTCTATGAAGCTCTCATAAAAAGGCTTTTTTATCGTAAAGGTTCCGTCTGCTGAATTCATTTTTCCTTGGATGTTTGCATCATCATCCATTTCCTTGAGTTGTTTATTACACTTCTTTTCTTTAAAGACAGCATACAGTTCCGTGATACTTTCAGATGATAAGTCGTTGATAAATGACCTTGTAAATTCAAGCACCTGTGCAGCAGAAGCGGATGAAACTTTATCCGTTTCACGCAGTCGCGCCGGTATCAGACCATATACTGCCTGCCGATCTTTCTTTTTAATATAATCAAAAATGTGTTGTTTCCATGCTTTTGCTGTCTGGTAAACAAGCAGATAGGATAACAGTACGATATCCTTTGTCTTAATATTCTTGATAAGCTTAGGATCTATCTTATCACC
Organism: uncultured Ruminococcus sp.; assembly: GCA_902763365.1. Taxonomy (GTDB): domain Bacteria; phylum Bacillota; class Clostridia; order Oscillospirales; family Acutalibacteraceae; genus UBA1213. The sequence continues at coordinate 8,657 of CACWRT010000012.1, read as the reverse complement.
GGTTTTTATATAATCATCAGATACAATAATTTTATCAACAGGTATGTAGCCGGGTATCTTGGAAAGTCCTCCGTTAAATCTAATTGACTTTATTCGGTCACAAAACTTGAAGGCATCTTTTCCGACAAGATAAACGCTTTTGCCGATTGCGACATCAATCAGACTTATACAATGATAGAAAGCATAATCCCCTATACTCGTCACGCTGTCGGGGATGGTGACGGAGGTAAGGCTTAAGCAATCTTCAAACGCCCTATCTCCTATACTCGTCACGCTGTCGGGGATGGTGACGGAGGTAAGTCTTTTGCAATCATAAAACGCATAATCCCCTATACTCGTCACGCTGTCGGGGATGGTGACCACACTATCATTTCCGTGATAACTATAGAGAACATTTCTAATAATAACCAATCCTTTATCATCTGCAAGACCTGTACAGCCTCTGAACGCCCTATCTCCAATACTTGTCACGCTGTCTGGGATGGTAACGGAGGTAAGGCTTTCGCAGGAATTAAACGCACTCTCTCCAATACTCGTCACGCTGTCGAGTATGGTGACGGAGGTCAGGCTATCGCAATTACAAAACGCATAATCCCCTATACTCGTCACGCTGTCGGGGATGGTGACGGAGGTAAGGCTTTTGCACTCATAAAACGCCCTATCTCCTATACTCGTCACGCTGTCGGGGATAGTGACGGCGGTTAGGCTGTAGCAATTTTTAAATGCACTCTTTCCAATACTCGTCACGCTGTCGGGTATAACTACCTCTGTTACACCCGGTTCCTCTGTGTACTTCTTCAAAACGCCGTTTTCAATTTCAAATCCCATAGTTTTTTTCCTCCTTACATTTTGTATATTAACTGCAAACAAGCAGCAGCCTGTGCCGATATTTTACATAATAATTCTATCACATTATTCAAATTTATACAAGATGATGTCAAAACCAAAACCGAATATAAAGTACAATAAAACGTACAGTTAATCAAAAATCATCAAGATTCAGATCATCCACCGCACCTGTCAGTTCGATCTGACGTTCGTACAGAAGCAGGTCCTTGTTCTGTTTGAAATATTCCGCATTGCCATACTGGCTCAGGTAGGCGACAGTGTGCTTGTTGATGGTCATTTCCGTGACGATGATAAGCAGCTCCTGACCACCTGCAAAGACCTCCTTTGCAAAGGCAAACAGGTTGTTGATGTGCTTTTCGGTGAGCGCACCCTGTGCCTTCATTGCCGCAACACGCTTGTTAAAATCTGCTTTGACGGCGGCAAGGGCTTTCTTGGTGTCACTCTCGGCAGAAACGGCGGCGGACATTTCTTCAAGCGACTTTATCAGCATATTCTGAATGTTCTGTGTCTCATCCGAAAGAACGCCCGATTGCTTTCCGGCGGTAAGTGCCTGCTTTTTCTCATCTGCAAGCTTTGACAATATCGCCGAAGCTGTGCCGCCGGACTTTGTGAGCTGTGCTTTTATTTCGGTCAGTGTGGGGGTCAGCTCCTTCATCATGCGGAAGGTATCAACGGTCAAACGGATGTCGGCGCCCACAGCATCCAGAAGCAAACCGATCAGCGATAGTCTCTCGTCAAACTTTGCATTTTTAGCACGGTTTTTAATGCTCTCGTCTACTGTACCGTTAAGTATCTTATCCACCTGATAATCACTGCGGTACTTGTTGAACAGGTCGTAATATACCGCAAAATCCTTGGCGATCTTCTTGTTTTGCAGGTATTGGCGGATAAGCTTTTCATTCACCTTTTCGCCGATGTCCTCGCAAAGACGTATCATATCGCTCAGGTCAGACCAGCCTCTTGCAGTGACAAAGGTCTTGCCGTCAACGGTGCTTTCTATCTTGTAAAAGTCGCCCTTTTTGATATCGAGATAGGTCATAATGGCAGGGTGCGTCACACGGTCGTAGGCATATTCCTTCCAAACGGTGTAGTCGGGTTCAACATCAATGCGCTTGAGCCTGTCCCAGGTCACTATGTCAAACTCCCGCACGGAGCTGTTATACTCCGGCGGATTGCCTGCCGTTACGACAAGCCAGCCCTCCGGCACACGGTGCCGCCCGAAAACCTTGTATTGCAGGAATTGCAGCATAGACGGTGCAAGGGTTTCCGAAACACAGTTGACTTCATCGAGGAAAAGAATACCCTCTTTCAGTCCTGTTTCCTCGATCTTTTCATACACGGATGCAATAATTTCGCTCATGGTATATTCGCTGACGGCGTATTCTTTGCCGCCGAAGTTTTTATGTTCAATAAAGGGCAATCCGAGCGCACTCTGTCTTGTGTGGTGGGTCATGGAATAGCTCACCAAGCCAACACCCAGCTCCTGCGCCACCTGCTCCATAATGGCGGTCTTGCCGATACCGGGAGGTCCCATCAGGAAAATCGGACGCTGTTTTTCTATCGGTATACGGTAATTCCCGTACTCATCCTTTGCAAAATACGCTTTTATTGCAATTCTGATCTGTTCTTTGGCTTCCTTAATATTCATCTTAAGTCCTCGCTTTCAAGCACCAATTTTATCGCCCAGACAGGCACATCCGGGCTTTCGTAGCCGTCATTGATATAGACAAAGGCGGTCTGATATTGCGACTGCCGTTCCGGGAATACCCCGAAGCCGTCCGTGAAATATATCAGCCCTTTCAGGTTCGTAAACTCTTTCTGTTCGATCAGCTTATCCACATACTGAAAAACCGGACGGAAATCCGTTCCCCCCAAGCCGTGTATCTTCATGCTTTTCAGGTACTCGTCAAATTCCTCCTGACTGGTGATCTTCACATCCTGCTGAATATCCGCATCGCACTGTATGATGTGCAGATTGATCTTCGAGAAAAAGCTCTCCGTGCTTTTAAGAATGTTGTAGGTCTTTTGCACGAACTTCTGTACTAACTCTCCTTCAACAGACCCCGATGTATCAATGGCAATGACAAACTCCCGGATGCGCTTGACATCCTTGTATTCCAGCGGCTCTATGAGAGGCAAATTGCGGTACAACTCCAGCCCGTAGGTGTAGTATATGTAGTCGAACTCGTCATCGTTGATCTTCATTGCCTCGCCCATAACGGCAAACTTTTTGAGAAAGGCCGTATAATCGTAGCGCTCACGGTTGACCTCTTTCAGGTTCTGCGTCAGACCTCCGGCTTTATCGCCCCGCTGATGCTCCAGCGTTTCAAGGGCAGTCTGAACATACTCGGAAACATCCTTCCACATATTTTCAAGCTCTTTTCTGTCGGAAATTATTCTTTCCAATTCCGCATCTGTGAGGGAATTTCCGTCTGCGTTTTTTTCCGAATTGCCGTTTGTATTATTTGATGTTCCGGCTTTTCCGGCAAGTGTCGCCTGCTGTTCAGGGGGCAGATACCATATAAAATGCTCGTCCAGTGAAAACAGCATTTCAAGGCGTCTGAGGGTGGCTTCATCGGGTCGGTTGTCCAGATAGTAGCGGTAAAGCATTTCGGCGGTTATGTATTTCACCTTGCCCGACAGCCCTTTCAGCACATCCTCCTGCTTTGCCGCTTTTTCGATCGTCACGGCATCCAGTCCCAGACCGTTGATAGAGTGCTCCACTGCCATATCGCAGGCAAGATCCCACAGGCGGTTATCCTTCAAAGTGCCTATAAACATGTGCCTGTATATGCAGTGAAAAACCGTGTGCAGATAGCGGCGTATAGGCAACTCACGGGCTTTTTTGTAGCTTCGCAGGATATGCACAGGGTCGTAGTAATAATTCTCGCCGTCCGTTGCGGTGCGCTCCGTCACGCCCTCTGTCAGCGTAAGACGGCTGATAGCGCTGTCCATAAACCGCAGATTGATAACAAGGCAGTTGCGGCAGAGGTTCAGCACATCCAACGCAATTTTTTTTATTTTCTTTTGTTGTTCTTCGTTTGGCATGGCTGTACCTCCTGCTTCGGCTTGTTTTTTCTTGTCACAGTATTATTATAAACAAAATACACAATACTGTCAAACTTTTTGACGATTTTGTATTGACCTTTTATAATATCCGTTTTATAATTAGGATGTAAACAAACTCGACAAAGCACACGGAGGAGGCGGCAGAAATGACAGCAAGGACATCAATCAACAAGCCTTTCTGTCTGAATTGTCAAGCTTATTCTGTCATTGCGTCACAGTGCGCCTGTTAGTGGGTGGCTGTGTTTTTTGTTTGTTGAAAAAATATTTTGAGGAGTTGAATTTATGAGAATACCGGAATTGGTTATATGGGCAGCCGATGGAGCAAGTGAAACATTCAATCATGTATGTGTTGTGTGTCCACCTGAAAAAAGAAAGCTATTCAAGAAACTGTTTAAGCAAGAATACACTGCTCATAGAATAAAAGAAATGACTGATCTCTTAGAAGAACTAACCGAGAAATCTGTAGAATTATCCAAGGATAGTGACAGGCAAGTATATATTGGTGAATACGATGAAGAAGAATACGATGATGAAGAATACGATGATGAAAACTATGAAGATGATGAATATGATGTAGTTGAAAAAGTCAATGGATACTCGTGGACTTTTGATCAGAACGATATTAAAGAATATGGTGTGAACATAGAATCAACTGATGAGGGTTTCCTGATTACAAATGATGATATTCCCATCTATACACAATTTGAAGGAGATTTTATGGTTGGCGATTCTAATGCAATTCCTGTTGTTCTTCAAAATATCAAACAGTCTATACAAGAAATAGAGTACTATGGCTGTGTAGGATTCGGATGGTCTGATTCACATTGCGGTGAAACTGTGTATAGTGAGTTTAATTCTAACAAAGAAAATGGAAATGATACATCTGTTGTATATGATTATGTTGGCAAAAAGCTGAATAAACTATTGAAGGATGAAGGAGGCTTCCAAGAATCTTTTGAAGACCAAATAGATGAATACGATGATGAATATGATGAATATGATGCAAATGATTTATCAGGATTTTTTGATCTGTATAAAAGCTATATTGACGATGAAGGCATGAATTACCTCGCAAAAACACTTATTCCCCTATACATAAAGAAAAACGACTACAAATCTATCAAAACAATTTCCGAATGGAAAAACGCTATTACAGAAGAAAACATTTTGAAATTTATTGAGCTTGCCAGCGAAAATGTTGACGATGGCGGCGATGTTCAGATTACCGCATTTCTGCTTAATTATAAAAACAAACACTTTCCGAATGTTGAATGTTCTTTTGATGATTTTTCTATTGATGATGAAAATGATGAAGATGATGAATAACACAACCGAATAAAACCAGCAACACCACTGCCAACCGATACGGTCATGCAGTGGTGTTTTTGCGTTGGTTATTCTCTTGCTTTTGCGGTGTATACATCGAACAGATCTTTTATCGTCAGGAGGATGATCTGCGTCAGCTCTTTTTCTATCCGTGTTTCGGCATCCTCGGAAATGATAAACAGGGGATAGGCTCTTTCAGCGTGGAAGCTTTTGTTTCTGACATGATAGCAGTATTTGCAGATGAGGAATTTCAGTCTGTCCTTCGGCGCAGAGATGTTCTTTTCTGGGTTCTTCTCGATCTTGTCCCACGCTTTATCGTTGGACTGTATTGTTTTGGAGAACACAGCTCTATGACCACAATATAGCCTTAAGAGCATGGAATCTGTGTATGAACCTGTTGACAATCTGATTGTTCATTCACTTCAATTTGATATTCTTCCGCCAATGCTGTCAACACTTTTTGTCAAGCGTTCGATTTTCTTCTCAAGCGTAATAAGCGTATGTTCCTTATCACTGAACATAGAAATAAGAATTTTCTTTTGAAGCTCCTCAATCTCCTTTATATACTTCATCACACCATTGAGTTGTACTTTTTACACAAACTTCTGAATATTTCCGATATGGGAGATCTGATTGATATTATTTCCTATCCTTGAAATCTCCACAACCATGTTTATCAGCATATTTAGTTGGTGTAAAAAAACTTTTGGACAATTAAACTCTTCAATAGCTTTGAGCGAGCAACATAAAAATAATAGTCGATAATATAAGTAACAACCGCGACAAGTAAAGGTTGCAGCGATGAGCTAAGAGCGGAGCGTAGTGAAGCGAACCCCGCGTTACGGGACCGGCGGCTCGCCGGGAATATAAACATTGACAGATTATTATAGTTAATGATAGAATTGATATATAAATCAGATAATTCCAAAATAACAGCTTATGTATTTAATACTTTATTAAATATATAAATTCCGAATATAATAATCATGCTGTATTAAACGAGACGGAGGTATTCAGCAATGGAAGGACGAAGCGAAAATGAAAGAGGAGAGATCACTCTTTTAGGAAATAAAAATACAAAGTATTCAGATGATTATGATCCGACAGTTCTGGAAACTTTTCCGAACAAACATCCTGATAATGATTATTTCGTAAAATTTAACTGCCCCGAGTTTACAAGCCTGTGTCCCATAACAGGACAGCCCGATTTTGCGGCTGTATATATATCATACATTCCCGATAAAAAGATGGTAGAGAGCAAGTCGCTTAAACTATATTTATTTAGTTTTCGCAATCATGGAGATTTTCATGAAGACTGTATGAATATAATAATGAAAGATCTTATACATTTGATGGATCCGAAATATATTGAAGTATGGGGTAAGTTTCTGCCAAGAGGCGGAATATCAATTGATCCTTACTGTAATTATGGTCGCCCGGACACCAAATGGGAAGAGCTTGCCTGGGAGCGTCTTGCCCATCATGATATGTATCCCGAATCAATAAATAACAGATAATAAAAAAACTATCATATTTTTCCCATGAGATCATAATTTGATCTGTGCTATCCGGATAATGCAATTATTATACTTGATACAATACAATAGAGCATGGCTGATAAAATTTAAACGAAGATTTATAACTGAAATTTTACTATTTATCAGCTTCAATTTATCAGCCGTCCCATTTCACAAGAAAATAATTCGGGTCAATTTATTAGTTTTACTTGCCGCAGTAGGTGTAAAATTATAGTTGGCAAAATATTATCAATGGCGACAGGCGACAAAAAACTGAGCCGATTAATTAAGCCTGCTACGCGGACAGTAAAGCATGAACGGTGAGTTCATAGCGGAGCGATACCCGCGTTTAGGGAACAGCGGCTCGCCGGCGCGTTTTAGTGTCCAGCGTCACGCTGACGGCATGGAAATCAATTTTCAAATAATAATGCAGCCTTTTTGTCATCTTGTGTCATTCCGAACGAAGTGAGGAATCTTTGCGATGAAGGCGATTTTGTGAAAAAGATCCCTCGCTTACGCTCGGGATGACAGTGGGGAGACTCAACATAATATAACTTTTTAATATTCATTTTTAGAAACTTGAATTCCATGCGCCGGCCGAAAAAATATACAAAAAAAGGTTGACAAACTTTGCAGGATATGTTATCATAATTAAGCAGTCGGGTGGTGACTGTAGAAATGGTCCGGTAGTTCAGCTGGTTAGAACGCTAGCCTGTCACGCTAGAGGTCGACGGTTCGATCCCGTTCCGGATCGCCAGTGGCTCTCTTTACGAGAGCCATAAATTATGCTGGTATAGCTCAGTAGGCAGAGCGCATCCTTGGTAAGGATGAGGTCACCAGTTCGAATCTGGTTATCAGCTCTCTCTTTTATGACGAAAAGGCAAGGAATAATGCGGTTTTCTTGCCTTGCAGTCACACTCAGGATTATCCTCTGATAGATACATAAGGTTTTGTGTATTTATCAGAAGATAATCTCTACCGAAAGATTATCTTCAATAACACAGGCTATCTTATCCTGATGTTGGGTGCTGTCGGGTTCTCGCCGGTGGTTTCACCACATCGTATTAAACAGGTTTTGGGATCTTACCAAGTAGTCAAGATAGCAGCAGAATGGTACTCTGTTGGCTCGCTCGACCAATGAGGTTTGGTGTCGTGGCAAAACTGTTATGATACCGTTGTATTTTCGCTTGTGTTATGTATTCAGTTGTAGTGCAATACTTAGTATTGCAAAGAGCAAATCACAGATCTACTCCGTGCATCGCTCTTATGTCAGGACACAGACGGAAGTCTATGCACTGACATAAAGGCAAGTGTAACAAAAAAGAAATGCCAAGCCAATACCAAAGCAGTTCACGCAAAAAGGCATTGACTTGACACTTATATCCAAAAGGCACAGAAAGCCTTATTGGGCATCAGAAATTCGTTAGAGGTACTGGGAATACCTTTGCGAGTGAGCCTGTCGTTTAATTTGCGGTTAAGCGATGGGCTTTTGGTGTTTACTTTTTAACTAACACTATAAATATTACAGCATCATTTTCTGTTTGTCAATACCAAAATCAAAATTTCTAACGATTTTTTTATTCGTTATTGTCAAAACTATTATCAACTATTCTCTTTTAATCTGTTTTGAATAAAATTTTAAGAGGTCAGCAGGTGTCATTGATCCTGTTGACTTCTTTTTTATGCCCTTTTACAGTCAGATAAAGAAAATTATTCATCTTCTTCTGCTGTGTCGGGCTTGTATTCAAGTAAATCACCGGGCTGAACTTCAAGCAGTCTGCAAATTGTTTCTATGTTTTCCCATGATAACGGCTTTCCTGTTCTCAACTTTTGCACTGTTGACTCGCTCAGTATCTTGTCTGCCCTAATACGATAAGTTGTATAACCTTTTTCTTT
>CACWRT010000011.1 GCA_902763365.1 uncultured Ruminococcus sp. | reverse complement strand
AAGCTTTAAATTCAAGCTCAAAAAAGTGTCTTTGGATTTTTGATAGGGGATTTTTGCGCTTTTTTAGCTTTTGACAGGGATAGTTTCACAGTAATTTTACACTAACGGCGAGCCGCTGGAGCCATAACGCGCCGCCGTGTCAGAGGAGACGCCGGCACGGCGAAGCAGTGACCGATGGGGAGGTCTTTACGGGCAGCAAAGCCGTCATCCGCAAGGATGACTTTGACTAAACTCATAGCGGCAAGTAAAGCCGATTCATGCGAATAAAATCCGAGCCGTCAGGCTTTGAGCTAAAAGCTTTGTGCTGCGAAGCCGCTCTGAGCTATTACCTACGAATCCGTCCTGAGCTGCACTCCATACAATTATTTGTTAATACGCTTGACAAATACAAAAAAAATGTTAAAATGGGATTAATGACAAGAAAAAGCGGAACTGAGCCGAAAAAGCCTGATCCGCCACAATTATTCATTATTAATTATTTGCTCGGAGGTTATGAAATGGAAAATTATAAAAAGGAATTTATAGAGTTCATGGTGGACTGTCAGGTTCTGAAATTCGGAGATTTTGTAACAAAAAGCGGACGTAAAACCCCCTTCTTCGTAAACACTGGCTTTTATCGCACAGGAGCACAGCTCAGAAGACTTGGCGGTTATTATGCCGAAGCGATACATGATAAGTTTGGTCTGGATTTTGATGTTCTGTTTGGTCCTGCATACAAGGGTATCCCCCTCAGTGTAGCAGCAACTATCGCTATAAGCGAAAAATATGATACCGATATACGCTATTGCTCAAACCGCAAGGAAATAAAGGATCATGGCGACAAGGGTATTCTTCTCGGCAGCCCTATAAATGACGGCGATAAGGTGGTAATTATCGAAGATGTCACTACAGCAGGCACATCCATAGAAGAAACTCTTCCTATTATCAAAGCTCAGGGAAATGTTTCCCCTATTGGTCTTGTTGTCTCTGTTGACAGAATGGAAAGAGGTCAGGGCAAAAAAAGCGCTCTGAAGGAAATTGAGGAAAAATACGGACTCAAAACAACAGCTATTGTAACTATGGCAGAGGTTATAGAGCATCTTTACAACAAGGAATACAACGGAAAGATCATTATTGACGACAAACTCAAGTCTGCGATAGATGATTATTATGCACAGTACGGTGCAGAAAACTGATCTGTTTCAATACGATCAAGGTGCAGCCGGGGATCAATTATGTTCCTGCGGCTGCGTTTTTTCGCAAAAAAATTATCGGCATCAGAGTTTTCGCTCCAATGCCGATATGTTTTTTGTCTGTTTGAATTATTTGTCTTCGTCCTTAGCTTCTTCAGCAGGAACAACGTCTGCGTTTGCGCCAAAGATATTGAAACGGAAAAGCTTGGATTGATCCTCAGGCTTCTGACACTCAAGATGTGCATTGCTGATCTTACCGCCCTCGATAAGCTGTGTAAGACCGATAAGCTGACAAAGCTTGCTCTTGAGATTGAGACGGTCGCCCTCGTCAGTTACAAGGAATACGTCTCCTTCACATTTATCGATCTCTGCGAGAAAAGCCTGGACTTCAACATTATGTAACTCAATAGCTTCCATAGTAAAACCTCCTAAATTTATGCCGGTAAGTTTCTATCCGACATTCTATACTCTTTCGTTTTTCAGACAATCGCAGAGTATTTTACAATTATCCGAACAGGCTTTTTCTTTACCTGTTGACTTTATTATAACACATTAAGAAATAAAGTCAATCGGTTTTTTTAATTTTTAAGTCTGTTTTTTGTGGAATTGGTGATAATTTAACTGTTAAAATTTAGTTAAGTTGCACAGCGAGTCGTTAATAACAACAAATTGCACAACTTCGTTGACCGTTTTTTGGAAGCAGCAGATCTATTTTATCAGATATTCCTGTCGGGCGATCCTTCCGTCAGCGACGGAGATACATCTTTTTGCATTTGAAGCTATTTCTCTGTCGTGGGTGATCATTACAACCGTAACGCCGTTATCATTCATTTTCCTGATCACAGACAGTACGTCTTCTCCGGAGGCCTGATCGAGGCTGCCTGTCGGTTCATCGCAAAGCAGCAGTGAAGGTGAAGCTGCCACCGCTCTTGCAATAGCAGTACGCTGCTGTTGACCTCCCGACATTTCTCCCGGTCTGTGATACATTCTATGGGTCAGCCCTACCATATCAAGCGCCTCTGCCGCCGCTGATTCCCTTTCTTTCCTTTTTATTCCCCTGTACATAAGAGGAAGAGAAACATTTTCAACCGCATTCATAGAAGGTATAAGATTGAAATTCTGGAAAACAAAGCCGATCCTTCTGCTTCTTATCTTTGTGATCTCTTTTTCGGGCAAACTATTTATAAGCACTCCGTCAAAAATATAATTTCCGCTGTCTGCTTTATCAAGGCAGCCTATTATATTCATAAGGCTTGATTTTCCCGATCCTGATTTTCCTGTAATAGCTACAAACTCGCCTTCATTTATAGTAAGGCTGATATTTTCAAGCACAGGCACAGATCCGTTTTTGGTTCTGTATGATTTATATATGTTTTCAAGCCTTATTAGTTCACGCATAATATCATATACCTCACTTTGATATCTGCCTGTACAAATAATCACCCGAAGAACTGTTTCTCGGAACGATTCTTCGGGTAATCAGTCTGGCAGCTCCGCATAACTGAAACTGTCTATATTATTTGCCGCTGCAAAAACTATTATACGTTATTTCTTTTTCTGTTTATCAAATAACATCGTATCGCCGTTTTTGAATGAGTCATTGTTTTTTGATACAGGTCTTCTCTGAGGTATAGGAGCGTCAAGGGATTCACGGCTTCGTCTGACAGAAGGCTGCTGCTTCACAGGCTGTTTTCTTACGGGACGCGCCTGACGGGGATCGGCAGCAGAATGTGTTCTGTGTACAGGCGGTCTTCTCTTTTTCGGTGCATTGACGAAGGTTACATCCTCATCTTCAACAGATATTTTCTGCGGACGTTTTTTCCTCGGCGCTGCGGCTGATGTACCCGCTGCGGCAGATGACCTTCTTACAGGCTCTCTGTTTTCATCACTCACAGAAGGGCGTCTGCTTACACGTACACGGTCATTTGAAGATGAATGATGTTCGTGCGCAGGTGTATTGTTTGCTGCCGCTCTTAGTCCGCGTCTGTCTATTACCAGTATATAGAATGCAAATGCGCCTATAACTCCCACATCAATAATGATAATAAGTATGGTTATAAGTGTATATCCGAGAGAAAAACCCTTATCATCATTTTTATTGTTATTTGTCGGAATGAATTCATTATACTGGGGAAGGTTTTTTATATTCTCGCTGACCTTATTATTTCTTTCTGCATAGGTATCAAGATAAAGATTATTGTCGCTGTAGATAACAAGATCGGGTATCTGATTGAAGGCGTTATCTTCTATTGTTTTCGGATTATGGTAGAATACTGCTGCCTTCATATTAGGACATTCGTCAAAAGCGGATTCGTTAAGCTTTGTATCACCGTTGAATTCTGCTCTGAGCAGTTTGTCACAGCCGGCAAATGCGTCTTTTTCTATTTCCTGAACATTATTCGGAAATACGATACGTTTCAGTGCCTTGCAGTCACGGAAAGCGAATGATGATATTTTTTTCAGTCCGCTGCCTATTGATACTTCTTTCAGCGACTTACATCCGTCAAATGCGCCTTCGTTTATTACCGAAACATTATTCGGTATCTTTATTTCTTCAAGTCCCGCCCCTGCAAAGCAATAGCTGTCTATCAGGGTCATTCTGTCTGTAAGATCGACTTTTTTCAGTCCCTTACAGCCGTAAAAGACTCTCTCGCCTATTCTTTCAACGGAAAGCGGGATATAAATATCCGAAAGGTTCTGGCAGCCTTCAAATGCACTGTTCTGTATTACGCTGACGCTGCTGGGAATCATTATATTCTTTATTTTTTTATTTCCTGCAAAAGCATAGCTCCCTATGACTTTAATGCTTTTGGGGATGCTTTTTATATCTGAATCGCCTATATATTTTATCAGTATGCCGTCGCCTACAGTGACAAAATCGCCCTTCTGAGATTTCATCCATTTTGTGTTTTCAAAAACATATCCGCCGAAATACCTCATTGATTTCGGCATACTGGGTTTCGACAGTTCCGAGCAGTTTATGAATGCGTAATCCCCTACATGATCAACACTGTTCGGAAGAACCACCGATTCAAGGGATGAACATTCGGAAAATGCAAACTTTTCGATCTTCTCAATACCATCGTCTATACTCAGCTCCTTCAGGGAACTGCATCCCGAAAAAGCTGATTTTCCTATAGTTTTTACTCCGCCGGAAATATGGACCTTATGAAGTGATGTACAGCCCGAAAATGCCGCTGTACCAATGGATGAAATAGTTTCGGTCACATCAAGCTCTTTCAGCATTGTATTATTCTTGAATGCGGCTGCACCGATGGAAGTTACCTTGCATTTTTCTATTTCGGCAGGTATTGATACATACAGACTCTGACCTACATAGCTTACTATTTCGGCAGTTTTCCCGTCTGCTGAAATTACATATTTGAAATCGCCCTTATCTGATATCTCTTTTGCATCCGCTTCTATCGGTATGAACAGGCATGATAATGTTATCGTTATCATGGCTATTGCAGAAAGAATTTTTCGTGATACGATTTTCATTTGAACACTCCTCTTATGTTTTACCATTTTTCCGCATTTTACCGCTTGGTTTTGCAGTGCCCTGCGCCCGCCGTCTCCCCAAAAGCCGGCAAAGCTTTTATGTTATCTGTCTCCGGGTCTTTTCGATGACAGCAACACAGAAGCCTGAAAACAATTCTATACAGGCATTATCGGAAACAATTGTATTGCTCACTCCTACAGGATAGTCTGCACTCAGTATTCCTCTGCTCAGTTCATATTCAAATCCCCACAAGCTGACTTCAATTTTTTCACAGGCAAACGGAAATATTCCGAAGCCGCAGCCTTTTTTGTCTTTGATTTCGGTCTTTCCTTTTCCTGCAATAAAAATGATGCTGTTTTTATCTATCATATATGCAGTTTTTCCAAGCCTTGCAAGTTTATACAAAACACTGAGATTTGCAAAAGTATGATCGGTTCGTCCGCCCGTCATTCCGAACAGTAGAAATTCGTCAAAGCCTTCGGAAAGACATTCTTTTATGACTGCAACCGTATCCGTATCATCCTTACGCACAGGGAGATAAATTATTTTTGTATCGGAAAGCTCGGGACGCTTCGATGAATCAAAATCCCCCACGATGAGATACGGAACTATATTCAGCTGTGCGGCGTATTTATATCCGCCGTCTGCGCAGGCTATTTTATCGTTCTTTTTTATATAGCTGCGTATGACTTCGATATCCGTATCGGGAGATGCTCCTATTATTATACAGCGATTTTTTTTCATATATTATTTTCCCTGAGCCAGGACACTGTTCCCCTGACTGTCTATTGCAACTATTGCGGGAAAATCCTCTACCGTAAATCTGTAAATAGCTTCCGTGCCAAGATCCTCATACGCAAGTGTTTCTATTTTTTTTATGCTTTTTGAGATAAGCGCAGCTGCTCCGCCTATTGCGGCAAAATATACACAGCCGTTTTTAATCATTGAAGCGATGACTTCATCATTTCTTTTGCCCTTGCCGATCATAGCTTTAAGTCCTCTGTCAAGCAAAGCGGGAGTATATTTATCCATTCTGTAGCTTGATGTAGGACCGGCAGGACCCACTGCATGACCCGGTTTTGCCGGGGCAGGACCTACGTAGTATATCACTTCGCCTTTTATATCAACAGGAAGTTCTTCTCCTTTTTCTATAAGCTCATACAAACGTTTATGGGCAGCATCTCTTCCGGTCAGCATTGTTCCCGTTATAAGTACGCTGTCGCCTGCTTTCAGGTCTTTTATGGTATCTTCGGAAAGAGGCAGTACAATTTTCTTAGCCATTATTATTCTCCTTATCAGATCTCTGTTTCCTTATGTCTTGCGGCATGGCAGCATATATTAACAGCCACAGGCATTCCTGCTATATGTGTGGGGAAATATTCGATATTGACTCCTATAGCAGTATTATCGCCGCCAAGTCCCGCCGGACCGAAACCCATCTTATTGATCTCACAAAGCAGTTCATCCTCAAGCGCAGCATATCTGCTGTCGGGGTTCTTTGTATCTATGGGGCGTAGGGTTGCTTTTTTTGCAAGCATTGCGGCTTTTTCAAATGTTCCGCCGATACCAACGCCTACAACTATAGGCGGACAGGGATTAGGACCCGCATATCTTACAGTATCAAGGATAAACTGTTTTACTCCTTCAATGCCGGCGGACGGTGTGAGCATTTTTATGGAAGACATATTCTCACTGCCGAAACCCTTGCAGCCTGCAAGTATTTTTATCTTATCACCGGGCACTATATTTGTATAGATTACAGCGGGCGTATTATCTTTCGTATTTACTCTGTCAAAAACGGGATCGTCAACTACGGATTTTCTCAGGTAGCCGTCAATATAGGCACGTCTTACGCCTTCCTGAACTGCCTGTTCAAAGCTGCCGCCCTCTGTTACAACTCTTTCTCCGTATTCAACAAACAGAACTGCCATACCCGTATCCTGACACACTGGTACTTCCTCCTGTGCCGCTATTCTGTTATTTTCTATCAGCTGTGACAGAACATCTTTCCCGATAGCTGAGGTTTCGCTTTCCTTCGCATTCTTCAATGCGTTCATTATATCCTCACCTATGAAATAGTTCATATCCATAAATAGCTTCTTTACCTTCTCCGTTATCACAGATGCCTCTATTTTCCTTACGTTCATAGAAAAACTCCCTTCGGTCGTTTTTAGCTCAGAGCGGCTTCGCAGTTCATAGCTTTAAGCTCAAAGCGGCTCCGCAGTTCAAAGCGGCTTCGCAGTCCAAAGCTTTAAGCTCTAAGCTCAAAGCATAGCGTCTCATAATTTTTTCGCTCAATTATAGTTTTTTCTTCGTTACAACTCTCTGTTTTTTGTAACAAGCTTATTCTACTACTTTTTAATTATAAATTCAATCATTATGAATATATTAATTTTTCGATTGTTGTTTTTTCTTGCTTTATACCTGACTCAAAATTCTTAACAACCTCAACATCTACATAATTTTTTCGCAGAAAAAGACTAAAAGTCTGAATCGTCATGCTCTTTGAGCTATTTCTTTGCTTTTTTATCTGACTCCTAAATTATAATAGCTTCGCTTTTCACATCGCTTATTTTCCTCAAAAGAGGATAAAAGGTCTGAATCACAGCTTTGAGCTTTGAGCTTTGAGCTATAAGCTAATTACTGCGCAGCTTGCGATGCCGCCCTGAGCTATTTATTTGCTCTATATCTGACTCCCAAATTATATTAGCTTCGCTTTTCACATCGCTTATTTTCCTCAAAAAAGGATAAAAAGTTTGAATTGCCATGCTCTGAGCTCTGAGCTCTGAGCCCTGAGCTATTTATTTCTTATCTATCACTCTGAGTATTCTGTTTCCGCAGAAGCCGCAAAAATAATTTTCATTCACTGCGCCGGTAACGGGTGCGCCGCAATAGGGGCAGCTGTCCTTTACGATCTTTTTTGCAAGAGAAATTGTGAGTATATTATCATGCTTTTCAAGAGTACAGTTTCTCAGATATCCGCTCTGAAGACATCTTCGCAGTGTTTTTACAGAACCGCTGTTCTTTATAACGGACAAGTCAAGAAATGGTGAATGTGACTCAGCAAAAAGTTCGGCATAATGCTGTGACTTATCTATAAGGATGAGCTTTTTTACAGAAATAAATATCAGCGGTAAAAATATCATTATAAAAAAGGTATCCCATACTATACCGTCAAGTATCTGTTTTTTTATCAGTTCGTAAGATGAGTAGCTTTTTCCCGACAGAAGCAGGTCTTTAAGATATTGCTGATCGTTATAATTTCCTGCGGAATCTATGATCACCATTATAAGAATAAAAACTATCAGAGCCGAAAAACCAACAGCCGCTGTCATCAATGCTCTTTTTATGAAAATATTTTTGCGAAGATAGTATACAGCCTGTGACTTTGAGCTTTGAGCATCGCCTAAGATATTATATACTTTATTATCGGTAAGAACTGTTGCAAATACATCAGATGTTTTACAATAGGGACATATTCCCGTGAAATATATTTTCTTATCTATTACAGCTCCGCAGTTTTTACAGCTGCATACTACAGTTTTACTGAAAAGCTCAATATACTCGCCGCTGTCATCCGCCGAAAAGGAAAAGCGCTTCATATAAAAGATACGCAGAAAATGAAGATTGCTTTTTACTGTCCGCGGATCAAAGCCTGTGATCTCCGACAATTCATTATAGTATATTTTTCCGTAAAGATCGGATTCAAAATAGCTTGAATAAAAGTTCGCTTTGCTTATCTCGTTTTTGGATGCTGTTCTGATCATAAGCATTACTATCCCAACAAAAAATCCGCATACCGCTTCGGGGGTAGAGCGGGCATGAATAACCGTATCCCAATCGCCCCAATAATAAACTATCAGCGAAATAATATCTGCAATACCTGTAAATACAAGAAACAATCCTGTCAGCAGCAACAAGGCATTTTTGACTTTTAAAAAGCTTATCCATTTTGTTTTAAGATACATTTTAACGCCCCCGTAAATTTTTTTATCTGATCATTGTAAACAATAAAACTGTAGTTTATAATAATATATAATGAGTACTTATACAAATAAGTATATTCTGTTTTTACGAAAAACAGCAACAAAATATGAAAAGGAGAGATACCATGCAGCTGAACGATCAATGTGTAAAAACAATTCTTTCTTTTATAAACAAGGAACTGAAGAAAAAGGATACAGTCAGCTTTAACGATGTTATGGCTGCCCGTGAATGTAAAAAGTTTTCCGTCGGCGATATAGGCAAGGCGCTTGAGCTGCTAAGAAGAAACGGTTATGTAAAAGCTCATTCAAAATTCGGGTGCAGCGAACTGCTTGAGTTTTCAGCCTATGAAGTTACCGAAAAAGGAATACAGCTCCTGTCAAAATAATCAGAACGCCTTATTACAGCATAATATAAAACCGCGCTAAGCCAATATAATATCATTCGCCCGGCTCTGAGCCACGAACCCCGAGCTCCGAGCTTATCCTGAAATCGCGCATATACTGAAAAAAATCCTTTCCGGGAATTATCTCTAAACTGTCGGGTTCGACAATGCAGGGCAAAAGTACATATTTCAATCCGTCCTTTACTGCTTCTTTAAAAAACATAGGATACAGCGGATCTGCATCGTCACACAATTTCAAACCCGTAACGCCGTTAATTTGTATCACAAACGCCAAAAACGTCCTGTACCCCATTTTTGAATACCTTACAAGCTTTCTGAGCAGTTTGTGTTCGTTTGTAACAGGCGCTTCGGGATAATAACTGACTCCGTTTTTCTCTAATGTACAGGTCCTTACTTCATAAATAAATTTCTTGAGACTTCCATAGTCATTTTCCTTCTCCATGTAAAAATCTATCTTTGAATCAATAATAACCTGACCTCCGATCAGCTTGCTGAATCCCTGCTTTTCAAGCCATTCTTTTACAGCAAGCTTCGCAGCACGATTGTCTATATTCACAAGAAGTCCGTTCTTTTTTCTGACCGCCACAAGATCATACGCGGTAGTTTTTTTCGTAGAATGGTTTTCTGTCAGATACACCTCTGCCCCTTGTATAAACAGCTCACTGCACCTTCCGTTGTTTCGGATGTGTGCTTTTTCAGTTTTACCGTTTATTTCCACATTGGCTATGAATCTGCTGGGGCGGCTGATAAACTTCCCTTTGATAATATTATCGTATTTCAAATCCTCAGTCATTCCTTTTACGCGCGGTTTGTGTGATTAATTTACTATTACACTATCTGATTATACATTTTATTGACCAATTTTTCAACCTTTTCATCTGATTTTTCATAAAATTTGTAAACTCTGCATCCGCTCAGACTTTATTGGTGATGATCCGCATCATAAAAAGTACATGATCCGGTCACTTATACATGACCGGATCGGAATTGTAAACCCGGCTGTTTCACGACCAAGCTTAATTATATCTTTGTATCAGCATATCTGACATAATGTATTCATAAGCGCTCAATTGTTTTTATTGTAAAACGCTATTTTCATAAGCTTATCATAACTGACTTCAAAGGGCGCTGTTTTTACCTTTGGCTGATTCTTCCACAATTCGTCAACAGCTTGTTCAAGAATACTGTCCTCTACCTCCGTAATACCGTACAATTCCTTATACCAATCCGAAAACTCCCCGACTCCATCAAAACCGAGCTTTTCAAGTATATGGTTTCTGTCTTTTTCAGAGGCCTCACTCAGATATCCTGCCGTAAAATACCCTACCGCCTTTCCATGGGGAATATTCAGCTTATATGTGAGGGAATAGCTCAATCCGTGAGGTATACCGGTACCGTTCTGTGCAATAGCCATTCCACCGAGAGCGGAAGCATTCATCATTTCAGACATCTGCACGTCATCAGGCTTTCCTGTGACAAGACAATCCATATTTTTTCTCCACAGATCAAGTCCCGCATCCGCAAACATACGGCTGAAAACATCCGTATTACTGTTGATATAGCTTTCTGTCAAATGAGTCAGCGCATCCAGGGCAGTATTTCGCAAAATATGAATGGGTATGTCTTTAAGATATTTTCCGTCTATCAATGCAAGATCGGCAAATATCTTATGGCTTATGGATTTTTTTGTATGAAGCTGCGAAACAGTAAGAACGCTTACACCCGTAACCTCCGACCCTGTTCCGCAGGTCGTAGGTATCAGCACAAGAGGTAATGCTGAATCATCACAGTGAGTGTATAACAGATCTTCTTTTTCTCCCGGGTGTGCAAGCATGAATGAAACAGCCTTAGCCGCATCCAAAGCAGATCCTCCGCCTATGCCTATAACAAAATCGGAATTTTTTTCTTGTCCGAACCCTACGGCTTCCATCACATTTTGTACTGTAGGGTTTTCCTCAATTTTGTTATAAACAGAGTAGGATATTCTTTCTTTCTCAAGTGCGTGTACCACATCATTCAAAGAACCGTTGCGTGACGCAGAACTCCTTCCCGTGACGATCAGGGCATTATGTCCCCGCTGCGCTATTTTTTTTGAATTATTGATAACAGCCTCATTTTCACTGTATACAAGAACAGGCATGAACATTATTTTACACTCTCCTTATTTATCACTATGTACTGAACTGCAGCCCTATTATTTTTTAAGCTCAAGATAAGGCAGAATTCCAAATCCGCATTTCCTGTAAAATTCAATTGCCTTTTCATTTTCCTGCTCGGCCTCAAGACGAAAAAGGCATCCGCTGTATTTATTTTCTATAAACTCAAAAAATTTCTTTCCTATCCCTTTGTTTCTGTATTCTTCTTTTACATAAATATCCTCTATCCAGATACAAGGTTTTCCGAATTCTGTAGAAAAACTCCTGGATATCATACTGTAACCAAGAATCGTATGGTTTTCTTCAAAAACATATCCTTCTATAAAAGGATTATTCCCGATACAGGCTTCAATATCATTTTCGTATATTTCACATGAACCATCTGACAGTACAGCCGGAGAATGGTAGAACACATACATCATTTCCTTAACTTCTTTTTTATCCTTTTTTTCCATAAGTCTGATATACAAGTTATTCACCTCTTTTATCACTCAAGCAGTTTATGTCCCCTGTCAAATAAAATCTCGTTTATTTCTGTAACAGCTTTGCCATGCTCAAGTCCGTGAATGATAATAAAATCTCTTTCGTTTTTATCGTACAATTCGGCATATCCCGAAACATATAGCAAACGATTTGCCTGTTCGGGAGTCAGCTGCATACCGACACAAAGTGCCAGGACCTTATCTCTGGAAGCATTTTTAGTGCCGCTGAATATATGACAGGCGTGTATTGCTTTAAGACCGGACCTTTTAATGACATCCGCCTGTTTCAGTCCCTTATCTTTCAGAAGCTGATTCAAAGCGCATGATAACTGAGTACTGTATTTACTTGCGTTAAAGGTTTCTTTATTATTATCAAGCAAATCATTGATATTCCTCGTACTTTTCATCTCACTGTGAAGATTCTTAGTGGATTTTCTCATACTATTCCTCCCCCCTGCACCTGCGGGGTGCCGCATCAATTCCACCTTACACTTTACACATTCCACATTTCCCTGTCATTATTGTGGAGTAATCTGTATCTGTCGATATCCTTTTGTTTTGCGTAGCATGAGGGATCAAGAATTCCCGTTACTCTGCCTATCAGATATACAGAATTCTCATCCTCAAAACGCATTACGGGATAATCGGGATTCAACGAATAAAGACCATCCCGTTCGTATTTTTTTATGTATGTTTCGTTCCCTACAATAAATGCGCCTATTTCACCAAACTCAAGATCGGAACTGCCCCTTATTCTCTGTACAAGCACATCCTGACCGTTTGAGAAAACAGGCTCCATACTGTCGCCGTTTACTTTGAATATACTGTCTGCCTTTGATACCTCGGGTGTAGAATAAACATAAACAGGCTCCGCCTCTTCGTCAAACTCGGAAGGGTCGCCTATACCCGCCGCAAGACTGCGGCTGAAATACATAAGAACCTTCAGATCGGGGCTTTCCTCAGCTTTCTCTATACTTGACAAGGTATCTATAAGTTTATCTATGGTATACCTATGCCCGTCGGACAGCTTTTCATATTTATTGATAAGCGTCTGCTGAGAAGCTGTTATTGTTTTTGTAGGATCAGCAATATTAAAAAGATCGTATAATGTTATATCCAGTACCCGGCATATTGCAGGCAGTAAATTTACATCCGGGCGTGAACGTCCGTTTTCCCAGTTTGAAACGGAATTGCCCGTTATCCCTATCTTAGCGGCAAGGACTTTCTGTTCAATTCCTTTTCTTTCGCGATAAAACCGTATTCGTTCACAGATAACAGGAACAGACTCACCCTTTGACGGTTTGCCTGTCTTTGGGTCTATCTTGCCTGCGTCCTTTTCACAAGAAAGATCAAAACTCCTTTTTGCCACATCCATCACCTCTGAAAGATTATTACTTATATCATATCACAATAAACTGCAAATGTAAATAATGAATATCGTCAAAAATACAAAAATACCCATAACAAGACTTTTTTAAGCCTTATTATGGGTATTAATCTTTGGTCAGCTGTAATTATCAGACAAGAGCCGCACCGAGTGCTTCGCAAGCAGCCAATGCATCGTCATCGGGAGCGTCGTTGCATATAACAAAATCAGCAGCCATTACTGCGCCTGAATTTTTGCAGTCCTCTTCCCAGTTTCTCATCCATTCTCCGTCGCCCCAGCCGTAAGAACCGAACAGGACTATTTTCTTGCCTGAGAGCTTATCCTTTACTCCATCGAACATGGGGAGGAATTCGCTGTCCTCAAGTTCTTCCGTACCCATCGAGGGGCATCCGAAAGCAACCGCATCAAAAGCATCCATCTTATCTGCATCAAAATCCGTTGCAGTAAAGATCTCAGCTTCTGCGCCCTTATCCTTTGCACCCTTCAGCACTGCCTCAGCCATAGCCTCGGTATTGCCTGTACCGCTCCAATAAACTACTGCTACTTTACTCATAAGAAAAATCCTCTCTTTAATTAATATTTTAAGTCTTACGAAAATAATATCCGATAAGACTCTTTTACGATAATATCAGCCGCACACGGCAAGCTTTTCTACACTGCATCCCTTTGCAACGAGGGAACAGCATATTTCTGTACACTTTTTATATTTATCGAAAGTGTTTTGCGCCTTTTCTGCATCTCCGTATACCTTCCAGCAGCCTACGCATTTACAGCCCTCTGCCTTATTATGGATAAAGCCTTCTACGTCTTCGGGCGGATATCCGAGAAACAACCCTATCTCATGAGGAAAGCTTTCTTCTGTACGGAGCTTTTTCATAAGACGTGTAAGACATTTATTTATATTGTCACAGGTATATCCCATATCTTTAAGAATACCGCTTGCCGCTTTGTTTTTCAGATCTTTTTTCAGAAGTGAAGGTCTGTAGATATATATAAGAGTTGCCCCTTTATGATGTCTGAGGGGGATTATTCTGAGCCCCTTGGATGACAGAAGCCTGTTAAGCTTATTAAGGCTGTGATGTTCGTCAGCTTTACTCTCAAAACGGCAGGTGAAGAGGTTCGCTGTTTTTATGCCTACTATCGTAGGTGAACAGTATTTTACAAGCATTTCTTCAGACATCTTAAAGTCCCCCTTCCACTTAGCTTGCGTATCTGTCGAGTATGTTCCGAAGCGCTGCCTTTGAACTTGAGTGTGAACGTTCTACAGGTATTTTCAGATTTTTTGCGCCGTCAAGAGCACATTTTACCATTTTATGCGACATGGTGTTTGTAAACAATACTACAAGGTCAGGATTGCCCATATTCTGAAGTCCCCTGCACATCTTCGGGTATATCTTTGCCTTACAGTCGTACAACTTGCAAAGCTCCATATATTCCCTTACCATACATTCATTTCCGCCAACTATTACAAGACTCATATTTTCCTCCCTTTTGTAATTACAGCTTAATTTACTATTCATGAAGTTAGTTTAATCTAACCTTTACCGTTTTTTATAGGTCAGATAAGCCGGCAATAGCGATCCTCTGAAGAAATAACACGATATTTCAAAATTAGACTTATCTAACCACTAATAGTTTAATACATCTTACCCCATTTGTCAAGTATTATTTTATTGTTAGTTTCTGAATTAAGTTTTTATTTCATAAATTCTATAAGAAGTAAATTAATTATATAGAGTTGCTGATTGCTGAGACCCTTTACTGCCTTGTTTCTCTGTTGAAATTCCTCAATTATAAGTTTTATCAATGCGGACTGCTCCGGAGTCAGACCGCAGCTATCAAATATTTCGGCATGATCGTCATTTCCCGCAAGATAATCAAGTGATACATTAAACACATTAGATATTTTTATAAGAACATCAAGCGGCGGAGTTTTGATATTGTTTTCATAGCTGCTAACAACAGGCTTGCTTCGTCCATTTTTTTGCCGAGAGTCTCCTGTGACATATTACGTGACTCTCTCAGTTCTCTTATTCTGAGTCCAAAATCAAAGGCATCCATTTAAATTAACACATTCCCTTTCAGCTTATAGCATCGGCACTCCTTTTTAACTCTATCTAAAACAACAGTTCGGGAAAATATTTTCACTGATATTTTTATGAATTGAGATTAAAACGAATGTCATTTGCTATTAGAATTATATATACAAATTCATTGCATAATACTTGTGTTTTTGTATCGAAAATGATATAATATTAGTGTTTCCAAAACAAAAACATTTATATTTGTTGTTAAACTTTTGGAAAATATTACATATTATCTTAATTATTTAGGAGGAAAAAGCAATGAAACGAAAAAAATCAGCCGCTTAGGCTCGGCTGCTCTTGCGCTTGCTGTTTTGTCAGGCAGCACTGCGGCAGTTCTTCCGACCCTTTCGCCGGAAAACAGTATATCGGCAAGTGCCGCCCAGACTTATGGGGATTTTGAATATACTGTTTCCAACAATACGGTTACTATTACAAAATACAAAGGCAGTGATTCCACTGTAACTGTTCCGTCAACGATTAATGGGATGAGTGTGACGAGTATCGGGGATGATGCTTTTTGGGGTTGCAGCAGCCTGACAAGTGTCACGATACCAGACAGTGTGACGAGTATCGGGGATTATGCTTTTTTGGGTTGCAGAAGCCTGACAAGCATCACGATACCGGACAGTGTAAAGAGTATAGGAAGTAATGCTTTTGGTCGGTGCAGCAGCCTGATAAGTGTCACAATACCAAACAGTGTGACGAGTATTGGGGATTATGCTTTTAGGGGTTGCAGCAGCCTGACAAGTGTCACAATACCAGACAGTGTGACGAGTATAGGAAATATGGCTTTTTCTTATTGCAGCAGCCTGACAAGTGTCACTATTCCGGACAGTGTGACGAGTATAGGAAATATGGCTTTTTCTTATTGCAGCAGCCTGACAAGTGTCACTATTCCGGACAGTGTGACGAGTTTTGGATATGGTGCTTTTTCCGATTGCAGCAGCCTGACAAGCATCACGATACCGGACAGTGTGACGAGTATCGGGGATGATGCTTTTAGGGGTTGCAACAGCCTGACAAGTGTCACTATTCCGGACAGTGTGACGAGTATAGGAAGTGATGCTTTTTTCTGTTGCTTCAGCCTGATAAGTGTCACAATACCAAACAGTGTGACGAGTATTGGGGATGAAGCTTTTTGGGATTGCAGCAGCCTGACAAGTGTCACTATTCCGGACAGTGTGACGAGTATCGGGGATTATGCTTTTTGTGGTTGCAGCAGCCTGATAAGTGTCACAATACCAAACAGTGTGACGAGATTAGGATATGCGGCTTTTAGGGGTTGCAGCAGCCTGACAAGCATCACGATACCGGACAGTGTGACGAGTATTGGGTTTGATGCTTTTAGTGATTGCAGCAGCCTGACAAGTGTCACTATTCCGGACAGTGTGACGAGTATAGAATATGGGGCTTTTAGGGGTTGCAGCAGCCTGACAAGCATCACGATACCGGACAGTGTGACGAGTATTGTGGATTATGCTTTTTCCGATTGCAGCAGCCTGACAAGTGTCACTATTCCGAATGGTGTGACAAGTATTGGATATGATGCTTTTTACGGCTGCAATAATCTCACAATTTATGGACTATCCGGATCATATGCTCAGACCTACGCCAAAAACAACAATATTAAATTTGTAACTATAAGTACAGTAGAAGTAACAAAGGTAAGTCTCGACAAAACAACATTGTCCCTTAAAAAAGGCAAAACTGCAAAACTGACAGCAACTGTAACACCTGCTGACGCAACAGACAAGACCATAAGCTGGCTTACGAGCGATAAGACCGTTGCGACCGTAAAGAACGGTACTGTTACCGCAGTTGGCAAGGGTACCTGCAATATTTACGCAAAAAGTGCAAACGGCAAAAAAGCCACCTGCGCAGTCACCGTTACCGCACCTGTTCCGCTGAATAATACATCCGTTGTGAACAGCGACAAGGTACAGGTGGGCGATAAAATAAGAGTGGCACCATCCGCATACGGCGGCAGCGGCGAGTACAGCAGCGCAGTATACTATAAGAGAAGCACAGCTTCAACATGGAAAACGCTCGGCAGTGAATTTGGCAATACATTTAAGGGATCCAATTCAACAGTTGCTTTCCAGCCGACCTCCGAAGGAACATTTGATATCAAAGTAGTAATAAAAGATACAAATGGAGCCATTGCGGAACAATTCTTTACGGTTGATGTTGTAGAAGAGCTTGAGCTTTCAAATGTTTCTGTAATGGGAAGATATACTGTAAAGCTCGGCACAGCCATTCCGATGATAGGCAAGGCTGTCGGCGGCAGCGCACCTTACACTTATTCCTTCTACTTCAAGCGCAGCACCAACACAAACTGGAAGCTTCTCGGCGATAAATTCCAGACAACTGCCAGCGCACGATTCAGACCTACCGCAACTGGTACATACGACATCAGAATAGATGTCAAAGACAGCACAGGAACTATTGTAAAGAAGTTCTTTACCGCTGAGGCAAAATAAACCTCATTCGCTTACACATTTATAAATGCAAAAATTCTGTGAAGGTTTCAGAAATTAATAATATTCTGAAACCTTCAGCAGTAAAAACAATTGTTTTAAGTTAAAGGAAAACAGTCCATCACAGTATGTATGGGATTAATCATTATATTTTTGATAATCTATACTATATCTGCTATTATTGATTTTATTGGAATAAAAAGTGAACTTTCCAGGACTCATGTTTCCGATCAGACCAAAAAAGAAAAATTATCAAGAATCGAAAAAGAGCTGGAACAAGACAGAAAACAATAAATCACGTGACTATGAACCATTAAGAGTTGTAGAAAAGAACAAAGAAGTAGTAAATGTTATTGACAAAAACGGTAATTTAGAAACATTAGAGAATTACAGCTATAGTAAAGGTGAAAAATAGTTCAACCCATATACCAAACGGCGATCCGGACAAAGCTCCCGGACCGCCGTTTTATTCATTATTAACTATTTCACTATTACTGATAGTCAACTACGTCTACCCAGCTCTTGAGAAATTCTTCCTCTCCGGGTATTCTTTTAACCAGCTGAGAAGCGGCAACAATAGGCAGCCACTGCTGTACATACTGCTTTGCAGTGTCGCTCTTCTTGCAGAACATATCAAGATACATATCAGCCATGATCTTATCCTTGAGTGAGAAAAGGAGATATGTTCTCGCTGCGTCAGCCGAAGCATTTCCCTGAGTTGCGTGTGACCAGTCGATTATATGCGGATTGCCCTCTGTGTCGATAATGATATTCGACGGATTGAAGTCGCCGTGGCAAAGCTTGTTGTGCTTGGGCATACTGTCAAGTCTTGTATGAAGCTCATAACGGATAGTAGCATCTACCTTTCCGCCGAGTGAACTGATCTTGCGGTTCATTTTATCCTTGAGCTTATTGAGCAGCGGAGCTTTCTTGCTCTGCACCTTCAGCTGAAGATCAACAAAGTCATTCATGTATTTCTCTAAATTATCGGGATCCTCCTGCATTATCTGCTCAAGAGTCTTTCCCTCAACATAGTCCATTGTGATAGCCCACTGTCCGTCTATAAGTGATACTGCTCTCAGCGCAGGTATAGGCAGACCCGTCTCCTCTACCCTTGACTGATTCAATGCCTCATTAAGTACATCCGATTTCGGAAATTTATCCGAAAAGATCTTTATAACCGTGTCTCCTTCTCTATAAATAACTTTTTCTTTTCTGGTTGCAATTACATCCATGGCTTGACTCCTTTCAGCGCAGACAGTGCGCTATAAAAATAGTTTATAGTTTTTAGTTTATAGCTTATAGTTCATAGCCCATAGTTTGTATCATAAACCATAAACTGACAACTGACTACCAATAACTAACAACTAAACATCGTACAAGCTTATTATACTACTATTTATTAATAAAGTATAGGTGTATTTTGCAATAATTTTTGTATGTTTTTTTAGTGAAATAGACAAAATATATAAAATTATATAATCAAAACCATCATTTTAGGCAATTATATAGAATTATTAGTAATCAATATTATTTTTCAGAAAATAATTGCAAGAACAAATCCTACTGCAACAAGAGCTGTCCATGCGCCTACCGATATAAAGCTTCCTTTTGAAAAATCCTTATCAATAATAAACCACTTTACGGCATTAACAACTGCGCCTATGATACCCATTACAGCGAGTCCGAGCCACATTGTATTCAATTCCATATTATTCCCCCTTGTATTATAAAGCATAGGCATAATGTTAGTGAATAATGAATAAAAGTTTAATAAACTCTTCAAATTCCTAATTCATTTCTAATTCTCCGATCATATGGTCGCCTGAAACTTCTGTAAGTCTGACATCCACTATTTTATTAACAAAGCTTTCGTCAGCCTTTAAATAAACTAAAGTATAGTTAGGTGTATATCCCTCATACATTCCGTTTTTGTTTCTTGTTTCTATCAGAACCTTTTCGGTTCTGCCTTTCTGGGTCTGAAGGAAAGCATCTCTTGCCCTCTCGGCATACTGAGCCATAGCTGCGGCTCTTTTCTTTTTCACATCATTTGGGACTTGTCCCCCTGCCCTGTCCGCAGCAGTACCGGGTCTTCTTGAATACGGAAAAATATGTGTTCTCGAGAATCCTGTTTTTTCCACAAACTCGGCAGAAATCCGAAACTCCTCTTCAGTTTCTCCCGCAAATCCCACCATAACATCTGTTGTCACGGAAGGGTTCTCAAACACTGTGCGGATATCATTTACTATTTTTTCATATTCCGCAGTTGTATAATGTCTGTTCATACGTTTTAGTGTAGAGTCACATCCGCTTTGAAGTGAAAGATGGAACTGTGGGCAGAAATTCTCATACCTTGCAAAAGTCCTGAGCGTATCTATATCCATAGATTCCGGCTCAAGAGAACCAAGTCTTATTCTGACATCTGCCGCTTCACAGGCAGTTTTTACTGCATCCGCAAAGCTCAGTCCGTTATCCTTTCCGAAACAGGAAAGATTTATCCCTACAAGAACTACTTCTTTATAACCGTTTGCGGCAAAGCCCTGTACCTCTTTTTTAATATATTCAAGATCGGAGGAACGCACTCTGCCCCTTGCGTAGGGTATAATACAGTATGAACAAAAACGGTCGCACCCATCCTCTATTTTGAGAAACGCCCTTGTTCGTTCCGAGAAGTCATAAACCGCCAGATCCTCATAATCATCATGTTTTTCAAATTGTTCTACCGAGCGGAGCTTATTTCTGCTCTCGAAATAGTCATTAAGAACAGGCACTATGTCATTTCTTCTTTTATTGCCCAGAACTATATCTGCTTCTTTAAGCTTTACGCTGTCCTCGTTTTCAGTCTGTGCCATGCACCCTGTCAGCAGAATAACTGTATCGGGATCCTCTCTTCTGATCCTGTTAAGCAGTTTAACGGCCTTCTGTTCGCTTGCGGCAGTAACCGCACAGGAATTGACTATGGTTACGTCCGAGCTTTCATTTTCAGAAACAGCCGTATATCCCACCTGTTCAAGCATATTGATCATAGCAACGGATTCAAACTGATTTACCTTACAGCCTAAAGTAAATATCTTTACTTTCATATTCTTCCTTTCATCCTTCATACAAATATGGCTTTATATCGTCACAGAAGCTCTCGGGTACAGGCTCAGTCGGTACCTCAAGGTCTATCGGTGCGGTTATATCGAGACTCAGTATCCCGATAAGGGAATGTGCATTCATCGTATATATGTCCGAAATGAGGTTTATCTCAAGATCATCATATTTTGCCGTTACATCAACGAATTCTTTTACATCACTAAGTGTCTTGAAGAATACCTTTGTTTTATACATTTTACATACCTCCAAACAGACGATATCTCGCCGTTATATTTATTTTTCCATGCTGATGTCATTTTGAGCGAAACGAAGGATATTTTTAAGCTAAGACTTTTCACTGCTGTGCTCCTCAGAATTACAGAGGGGAACGTTACCTATAATAACAATGGGACTTCATCAATGCCGTTTAATATAGTTAGTTATCATTGGATCAAAGAAATATTTTATTTCTGAGAATGACTGTTCTGATATACGCCAGTGTTTTTTCCTCTCCCTCATCCCTCAACATTCTAAGCATTTTTTCAAGCAGTTTTTCTGTTGACGGATGGATTATATAGTGTGACCTTGAGCGGAGAAAGTATTCATAGGGATCGCTGTCTTTATATTCCTTGCCCTTATATGTTTTTGAAGCTGCGACCCTGTCACAGAACATTTCCACAACATATCTGACAGGCATTTTCATTCCGATCATTTTATCATTTTCGCCCATACCGTAATCTATCCAGTATTCAAGGTGATGTTTATTTCTGCCCTTGTGGTGCAGCCATGCGGAAGTATATCCCTTGTCCTTTCGTTCCGCGTCGTTTGGGCTTCTGTTTCCCTGATAATACTTTGCCCCTACAAGAAATTCTGTCGGTGAGTATTTTGACAAATCATGTCTTATTCCCTGTCCGTAAAGCCCGACCTTGAAGCAAAGCTCCATTACAAGTCTTTTATGATGATTCACAGTTTTAAGATGCTCAAGCCATTTCATACTCCATCTCTCCTCTTTTCTAATTATACACTATCTCCCCAAAAACTTCAACCCAACCGGCGAGCCGCCGGTCCCTAAACGCGGGTATCGCTTCGCTTCGCATCCGCTCTGAACTTGCGATTCATGCTGTACTGACCGCGTATCAGGCTTCTTGAGCAGCTCATTTTTTACCATTGATAATATTTTTGCCAATTATAATTTTACACTAACCCAGCGTGAATTTCCGCTATCCATCTTTTGTAATACATCTTTACGCTCCCATAAATCTGCTGAACTTGTTTACTTTGGTTTCATCCTGAGCTTTCGGCATAACGAGCCTGCACCACTGAAATCCTCATGCCACTTGCAACTACTGCACTGCTTTTCACTGTCAATGCTATTCAAGTCGTCATCAACATACAAACCCGTCACAACCCGTCACACCTCACAATTTCACTCTTACTTCATAAGGTTTGTAATCATCGCTTACATCAAGACCCTTGTA
The DNA here is from genome assembly GCA_902763365.1 of uncultured Ruminococcus sp. Taxonomy (GTDB): domain Bacteria; phylum Bacillota; class Clostridia; order Oscillospirales; family Acutalibacteraceae; genus UBA1213. Next base: position 18,018 of record CACWRT010000011.1, on the reverse strand, counting down.
TATCCAACCCGTTCTCGTCTTTGTTCTCTCATATTTCTTTGCCATTTCCAGCCCGAACTTTGTGTTGGTCATTTTGTACTCTCCGTTATCCTCACACCATATAACATAAACATTGTACAAGTCCTTTGCCCTGACACTTCCGGCAAAGCTCGGTACGGTACACTCATCCAGAAACACAGCCCCTTTGACGAAACTGATAACGACATAAAAAATAGCTTTATGCGAAGAAAACCTGAGCCGACACTGCTCTGAGCTTGAAACAATTATGAAATCAGAAAATTCCACACAGATTCCAAAAAAATTCCTTAATGCTTCCAAAAAACGAGGATATAATACAGACATCAAAGAAAACAAATCAAAAAGACAATGTGAACAAGGAGGTCTTCAATATGTTAAGAAAAAGGATAGCGATAATGACAGTAATACTTCTTCTCTCATCGGTAGCTGCGTGCAGCATAAACGATAACCAGGGAATAGCCGATACTATTTCGGTTCAGTCCAACGAAAAAGCAGTTAAGCTAAACGACAGCACAAATCATGATGAAGTATCATACACCGAAGAATCCTCAGAACAGATCAGCGAAGCTTCGGTAAAAAGTGAAGACAGTTCCTCATCAGATAAAAAACAAACATCAGAGAAACAATCTTCCGGATCCTCAGACAACAAAAACAATTCAGCTGTTGAGTCTTCAAAGTCTTCTTCCGAAAGCTCATCTTCTAAAACTCGGAAAGCAACAGACAATTCGACCGTCAGCAACGGCACAAGCAATTCTGTAAGTAATGCTTCTTCTGAAAAATCCTCTTCCGATACAAAAGCATCCGCCGCTTCCAATCAGACCGAAACATCAGATACCGAATCGGTAACAGCAAGCCAGGGCACTATTAAGGCTGAAAACAACAAAACAGTCACTATCAGCGAAGCAGGTACTTACACCATAAGCGGAACAGCAAGCAACTTTACCGTGAAGGTGGCAGCGGACAAGGACTCAAAGGTACAGCTTGATATAAGCGATCTCAATGTTACAAACGATAACTTCCCCGTAATATATGTATTATCGGCTGATAAATGCTATATCAATACAACAGGCTCTTCCAGTACCCTTTCGGTAACAGGCAGCTTTACTTCAGACGGAGATACAAATACAGATGCGGTCATATTCTCAAAGGACGATCTTGTATTCAGCGGTACAGGTACTCTTAATATAGTATCAAATGCAGCTAACGGTATCTCGGGTAAGGACGACATAAAGTTCAACAGCGGTATCTACAGCATAACATCCGCAAAGGATAGTATCGAAGCAAATGATTCTATCACCGTAACAGACGGAACCTTCAATATAAATACCAACAAGGACGGTCTGCACTGTGAAAATGACGACGATGATACTGTAGGATCTATACTCATACAGGGCGGCAGCTTCACTATAAAAGCGGCAAGCGATGCTATTCAGGCAACAACCACCGCTCAGATTGACGGAGGTACATTTAACCTCACAGGTTCAGAAGGTATTGAAGCTAACATCGTCATAATCAACAACGGCAAGATAAATATAACCGCATCCGACGACGGCATAAACGCTGCTCAGAAGAGCAGAAGTGCAGGAACTCCCACAATAGAGATCAACGGCGGCGAACTTACGATAGTTATGGGTCAGGGCGATACAGACGCTATTGACGCTAACGGCAACATCGTAGTAAACGGCGGAACAATAAATATAACAGCCCAAATGTCTTCCTTCGACTATGACGGAACTGCTCAGTACAACGGCGGTACTATCATAATCAACGGTACACAGGTCGATTCCATCCCCCAGTCAATGATGGGCGGCGGCAGAGGCGGCATGAACGGCGGTAATTTCGGCGGGAATATGCAGGGCAATATGGGCGGCTTCGGCGGACGAGGCGGCAGAATGTTTTAAGTATATTACCTGATCCTCAGGGTATCCGGGACAGGATAATATAAAAGAAATTTCCGACAGCATAAGGGTGTGAACCTCCTTGGTACTCTTTTACCCCTTGAAGAGTATTCAAGACTGACAGCACCCCATGCGGAAGGAATTTCATAAAGGGAAAGCGCAGATCATTTTCATATTTCGCAGTGTACTCAGCCCCCTGCTGAGTGCACTGCCCCCCGAAACCGGTGTTATCGGCTAAGCAGATATGATAAACCGTAAAGCTGCAGTCACGGTCCGATATCATATCCGAAGATGATGACATTGAATGAAAATAATCTTACGCAATACCAAAAGGAAAGGATATGATGGTAATGAAAAACAAAAGGGTTATGGCAGTAACCTGCGCATTGGCGGCAGTAATGCTTGCAGGCAGCTCATTCGCTGCATTTGCGGCAGAACCTTCATCATCAACAGATGTTCAGTCATCCGCGTCAATTAAGCAAGAAACCGAAAATAAGCAGACTGATAAAAACAGCAAAACGGATGACAACACTTCTGATGAGAACGAAAAAAGGATCAGACCGAAAAAGTCCCGATCATCATACCCCAAAACCTCAGCAGACGGCAGCACAGCTGAAAATCCCCATTCACATAACAAGCCGAAAACCACTGACGGCAGCGGTACACAGGACAGCAGTACCGATCAGTCGGGAAAGTCGGAAAACGGCAAAAAACACAAAAGCCGCGCGAATGCTGACGGAACTCTGAAACAGCGCAAAGAAAAAAAGCAGAGATCAACATCTTCTTCCGAAAACAATAACACCAATGATGATCCATCTGCCGCAAATGTACAAAAGGCTGCTGCCATTTAAATCCGAAAACACAGACTGTACCTTACCCGATAGTACAGTCTGTGTTTTTTGTTATACTATTCATTATTCACTAAGCTAAGATCTCTTCCTGTCATTATGGTAACTGCCGCGGGGACTATTTTTATGGTAGTATCACAGCTTGTACCGCCAAATTCGCCGTCAAGTGACCAGGCTGTATGTTCATCAGAAATAAAGCGAACATTTTCAACCTGCCTGAAGGTTATATACGGACTATTCATATTGAATTTTTTCAGGTCGTTTATGATATTCCCGAGATCCTGGAAATTCTTGGGACTTTTGATCAGAACAAGCTCAAGCTTACCGTCATTAAGATATATTTTATCTGTAACAGGCATTCTTACCCCTGCCACAGATACAGAATTACATACTGCACCGAATACATAATCGCCTTCTTCGGAAAAATCATCGCTTTCGATCTTCATGTGACAGCTGTAGCTTATATTCTGAGGAAGCTCCAGCGCAGCTGTAAGAATGTAGGCGGCATGACCGAAAATATTTTTCAGTTCCTGTTTTGTAGCATAGCTTACAGCAGAAAATGCCCCGAATGCTGCCACATAGTTGAAGTATTTTCCATTCATCATGCCGGCATCATAGGTAAAAGGCTCTCCGCCCACAACTATATCAAGTGCTTTTTCAAAATCGGAAGGTATATTAAGACTTGCTGCAAAATCGTTTGTACTGCCTGTGGGAATGTACCCGATAACAGGCTTTTTATTCATCCCCATAACACCCTGCAATACATGATTCAGAGTTCCGTCTCCCCCGCTGCACAAAACAGAATCCACCTCTCCGTCATGATCTCTCAGAATATTCTCGGAGATAAGCTCAGTATTCGGTATTACGGGATATACTACAGGATCACAGCCTTCCTTTGCTATCTTTGTTACAATATCCATTACGGCGCTTGCCGCCTTGCCTGTGCCTGCCGAGGCATTTATCAGAACAAGTACTTTTTTCTTTTCCATATGATATATCTCTCCTTTTTTCGATGGTGTAAAATTAATCCGGGAAAAATAAGCTTTTCAACAGCTTTGAAACCTTGAATGAGTAACATATAGTATCAGTCGATAATAAATAAATAACCGCGACTAATAAAGGTTGCAGCGACGAGCCCGGAGCGGATGCGCAGCGGAGCGACTCCCGCGTTTTAGGATCCAGCGTCACGCTGGCGGCTCGCCGGACTTATAAACTGCATAAAAATATGTTACTATATATATTAACACAAATCATTTTTTTATTCTACTCCATATGCTTAAACATTTTTCTTATATTGTCACATTAAAAAATACAAACATTATTCACCAATTCATTCCGCACTGTCTTCCCGTAAACTAATGCTATAAGCCCTTTACGATTCTGTCCGGATAATAGGTTTTGACATTTAAGACTGTTCGCTTTTCGGGGACGGCACACAGTATTACAAAAATCATGTGTCCGGTTTCTTGAGTGCAATTTAAAATAATTCCTGATTCCTGACTCCTAATTCCTAATTTTTTTAAAAAAGTTTGCCCCTGTAAGACGGGCTGTGTCGTTATTATTAATGAAAGGAGGAAAAAAGTATGGATGACCTGATACTTGCGCAACGTATAAAAAATGATGACGAAAATGCACTTGAGGAACTCATAGATAAGTTTACACCGCTGATATCGGCTGTTATAGCCAATCTTTCAAAAGGTGAGCTTAGTACAGCAGATATAGAAGATGTTACATCAGATACATTTATAGCACTCTGGTATAATCGTCAGAATATTCAGCCCGAAAAACTGAAAGGCTATCTCTGCTGTATAGCAAAAAACAAGGCTCGTGATAAGCTGAAATTTCTCCACAGACATATTACAGTAGATATAGGAGAAATGGATTTTGAGGACGGACTTGTTGTATCGGAAAGAATCGAAAACAAGATCATTACCGATGCACTCCGTGACGCGCTGGAAACAATAGGCGACCCCGACAGGGAAATCATTATCCGACACTATTATTATTACCAGTCTTCAACTGAAATAGCCGAGAAAACAGGAATGAAAAGCGAAACCATTAAATCAAAAATAAAAAGAACAAGAGAAAAGCTCAGAAAATTGCTTACAGAAAGAGGGTTTTCATTATGAAAGGAAAATTTGTATTTGACGCTGCGGAAAACGACATAATAAATATCCCCGAAAATACAATTATCAGGGATACGGGAGTAAAATCGGAAAACGTCAAGGTCAAGGTTAAAAAGGCAATTAAAAGCAATAAAAACCCGAACCGAAGAATAAAAAAGAGAAAAATATTTTCATTTATCGCAGCAGCAGCCGCAATTGCCGTCATAGGCACTGTCACTGCAGCCGCAGCGGGCGGTTTTAATGGCAGCCTGGGAGAATTTTTTGCAGGAGAACCTGCACAAGGCGTTTTCCCCGGAAAGGATGTTGTTCTTGAAAGCAGCAATCTTGACATTGATTTTATGGGAATTGCAGGAGATAATGATCAGGTTTATGCTATGATGAAGCTTACAAAAAAGGACGGAACGGCTTTTGCAGACATTAACGACGATACTTTTATCGACAATTATGATCCGGAAAACAGCGGCATCGTTATGATAGAAAAAACTTTATGGAACAATATTTTTGAACCCGCCCATACGGAGATAGGCGCTGTTTCATATTCCTTCACTGATGATAAAACTCTTTGTGCCCTGATAACCTGCACAGACGACAACAAAAAGCTTATTGGCAGCAGACTGAATGTATCCGATAACATGGCGGCTGCCTATACTCCCGTAAAGACTATCTACACTCCCAAAAACGGCGACGGCTACAGTACCCTGTCAACCGAAAGCGGCAGCGGTATGTGGAATATTGACGAAACTGTTGTATACGATCTTGAAAAGAAATATGAAGGCAAGCTTAAAGACGATCAGGTCATAAGACTTTCCGAGGACAGACAAAGCGTCATTATCGCGCAAAAAACGGATATATATCTTGATTACGAAGTCGATGTTACACTGAACTATAAACCTACATTACGCAGCATTACATCTTCAAAAGGCAAAAAGTACTCCATAAACAACTCCGAATGGGAAATAGATTTCATCACTGCCGGATCGTTTACAATGAATGTTTCCGCACATACATGGGATCCGCCGCAGAATGATGAATTTGATACAGAAAACATGGATAACCGGGATGAAGAGAAAACTCAGGAATACTACGCTTACCGGGATTCATTTATTCCCCGTAATTTCACAATAACACTCAAAGACGGCAAAACCTACACTGCCGCCCAAAGGGAAATAGGCTTGGTCAGCAGCTGCAGTATCGGCGACGGCTTCGGAGAGGTCTCAGTCACCCTGAGCTATTATGATGAAAACGGCAGCTTATCCGCTCTTGACCCTGATGATATATCAGCCATTACTTTTGAAAATCAGCTTATCAGCTGATTCGGCATTAAGCTTAAAGCAATAAACTCAAAGCAATAAGCTCAAAGCAATAAACTCAAAGCATGACAACTGTCAGTATGTACGCTTGAATCTGCTTCAGCGTGAAAACCACAGATCGTCATGCTTTGAGCTTTATCTGATTTCCGATTAAATGTCTGATAAATCTATAAACTATTTTACCTTAACTCAGAACCTCATGCCGCCGCCCATCCGGCCGCCGTCTCCCATCATTGCAGGTTCGGGAATGGAATCAACCTGCTCGCCGTTTATGATTATTGTACCGCCTGTATAGGTTGCGTTTCCGTCGTAATCGAATGAGGAAACTGTGGCTGTTATATCTATCGTACCGCCGCTGACTATAACATCACCGTTTGCGTCAACTGCGTCTGTGTCGCCCTGACCCATAACTATTGTGGTAGTGCCGCCTGTAAATTCCACAGTAGGCGTACCGTAGGACTTACTCTTCTGTGAACCGTTTATACCGTCGTCAGAAGCTTCAATATTTATCGTACCGCCGTTTATCTGTATATAGGTTGCCTCTATGCCTTCACCTGCTGTGATTGTAAACTCGCCGCCGTCTATCTGAACTGCGGTTATTGCGTGAAGCGCATCGCTGCCCGAATCTATAGTAAACTTGCCGTTATAGATATAAATAGATCCGACTGTATCATCATCACTGTTTTCGCAGTGCAGCGCATCCTTGGTAACGTCTATATTGAATGTTCCGCCGTATATGGAGATGGAATCCTTTGCTTCTATTCCATGACCTCCGCCTGTAAGATTATATGTGCCGCCTGTTATCTTTATATCATCCTTGCCCGTAATACAGTTTCCGCTTTGTGATGTGATATTCAGAACGCCTGTACCGTTGAGCACAAGATCATCCTTGGAGAATATTACAGCGTCTGTATTAGTGGTACCATCGGCAGTAAACTGTCCTGTTACAGAAAGTGAACTGTCACCGTCCGCCGTCGTTACAAAACATTTATCTGCCGAAATGACATATATTACAGGATTGCTTGTATTAGTAATTTCTGCGTTCTGTAATACTATCTGAACCTTTGACTGCTCATCTGCCTCTACCCTAAGAGTAAAGTTGCTTGCAGTACCTGTGAGTATATATGTGCCCTCTTCCGTTATAGTTTCCGTATTATTATCGGAAGCCTGTATCGTCTTTGCATCCGATGTATCAGGACTTTGGTTCAGGTCACGCTTTGTAAAAAGGTCTGTAGTATCTATCTTGCCGTTTGCGGCGGGAGTAAAATCAACCTCTTCCGCGGTGACAGTATCTCCGCTGTCCGTGGATTCCGACGCTGTATCGGTACTGCCGTCCTCAGATGACGAATCGGCATCTGTCTGAGCTGACGAGGACTGTACTGACGAGCCGGACTGAGAAGCTGTATCCTTGCTTTCGCTCTGAGAATTGCACCCTGCAAGCGCTGTTATCATCATAGCCGCTAAAATTATAGTCATTGCCTTTTTTAACATAGTATAGACCCCCTTGAAATATTATGATAAGGTTTTGTGTATGTTTGTTTTCATGTCTGAATTATAAAGCAGGATTTAGGAAACTGAAAGGAATCAATTTGGAATTTACGTGGAAAAATATCAGCCGTAAGTCTTATATGTTGATTTTCCGTGACGCTTTACATAATACAGCATCTGGTCTGCCTGATTCAAAGCCAGTTCAAACGCTTCCTTTGAGCCGCCTATGAATGAAGCAATACCGATAGAGCAGGAAATTTTCTTATCATCGGGAATATCAATGGGCTTATCCAGCTTTCTCCTGATCTCATCTCTGAATCCGTCTTTTATCTCATCATATATTTTTTCCGCCAGTCCCACCGCGTCAGCTTCTGTCTGATTATATAGCAGGATTATAAATTCATCTCCGCCGTATCGCACAGGGAGTCCCTTATCCGCTGTCATTTTCTTGAACATCTCTGCAAAACAGACAAGAACAAGATCTCCTATCTCATGTCCGAATGTATCGTTATAATATTTGAAATTATCCAGATCAAGGTAAAGGATAACATTATTATAGTGGCTGTCCTGAGAAATAATGCGTTCCACCTGCTTGCTGAATCCGCTTCTGTTTGTGATGCCGGTAAGATGGTCGGTTATAGCCGACTGCTCAAGCTTATGGTTCATTCTTTCTATCATCAGACGGTTATCTATCCTTCTCATCATTTCACAGAACTGACTGAATGCAAATTTAAGTATCATCAGGTCGTCGCCGCCGAGAGCCACACGTCCGCCTACCGTCCTGCGCTTTATCTTTATGCTCGCAAGAAAGACTGTCTGTGTTCCCGTCTGCTCCATTATCGGAATACCTATCATGGTCATTATACGCTCTTCATCAAAGGACTTCATGACAGGATGGAACTGAGTGAAATTCTTATCGTTTCTGTTGGTAAGAAAAGCCTGCTTATATTCTTCAAAAAATCCGAATACCCTGTCTGCTTCCTCATCACTTACGGGAGGCTGTTCACCGTCATACATAACGGTATTAACACCATCCTTCTTTCTCAGCACAACTATATCATCAAGATTGTAGCTGTTTTTCAGCACAGCCGAAGTATTCTGATACAGATCTTCGGGAGTCATGTTCTCGCGGCTTATTGCTTCCTGAAGTACTGTAAGGAATTTTATATCTGCTTCCTTCTTGGAAAGCTTTATGATTGCCCCTGCCTGACGTGATATCTGTATCATATGCTTTACAGGCAGTTCAGCCGATTCACTCAAAATCGGAGTTTCGTTGCGGAAGCCATTCTCAAGGAAAAATTCCAGCCTTTGCTTCTTGCGTTCAAGTCCTTCCTTACTGCAAAAGTTTATCGCATCAAGAAGTATATCATCAGCTTCTTTTTTCTTATCTATCTTATAATACAGGGTGGCCTGTTCCATTGCAAACATAGGATAGGTAAAAAACAGAGATCCGCTTGCTGTTAACATATATTTTTTAACCGAGTCAAATTCCTTGATACACAGATCATATCTGTTTTCATGGTTATATAGCATACTCTTGACAATATGATAAAGTGTCAGATCTTCATCCCATGTGCCTTCGTTGGATTCCATAAGTACCCTCAGCATATGTTCCACAATGACCTCTATCTTGCTGAGATAATAATAGCTGTTATAATACTCTCCGTGATAATAACAGCTTATTGCCATCAGGCTGTAAAGCTTTGTATTGCTGCACGCGCCTATGGACTGATAACCCATCTCTCTTAGCATTTTCAGTATCAGATCTATTACGCGGATAGTGTTCTCATAGGACTCGGATACAAAATAACACATCGCAAGATTATAAAGCGAATTCATAACGTCATCAGGCTTTTCAAGCTCTGTAAGAGTACATACGCTTTGTACCAGATAATCATGAGCTTTTTCATAGTCCTCAAGTATTATGCTGTTATAGCCCAGTCCCGCATACATATGCGATTCTCTCAGAGGATTGGGACGTTTCAGCACGGCAAGTCTTTTCTTGTACATCTTTCGGACATAATTATAATATCCTGCGCGGGAATAAAGAATGATATTCTTCATATATGCGTTGAGCAGGAAATTATCGTTGCCCAGCTTTGTACCCAGTTCAATGCCCAGATTAAAATAGTAAGGCTCCCTTTCTCCAAGTGCAAACGCCCTGATATCTTCGGGATCATTTTCAAATCCGAAAATATACAGATATGCAAGAAAGTTTGTGAATCCGAACTTTTTTGCTTTCTCCACAACATTCATATCAACATGATTCGTGAAATTATATTCAAATATATCCTTATAATAACCGCAGTAAGCTGACCACAAAAGTATCTCCGCCTTACAGGCAAGATACTCGTCATTCATATTCTCAGCGATCTTTATACACTTATTGCAATACTTTTCAACATATTTATTCTGGGAAAGTATCATCCTTGCGCGTGCGCTGGTATAATAGTAAACATAGCTCAGATATGGGTCAACCTTGTCATTTCCACACAGGCCATACATCTTGTCACAGACCACAAGGGCATTATTCACGTACCCCAGTCCCATATCTATCAGCGCAGCAAAGCGCAGAAAAGGCACAAGCTCCATCTTCGTAAGCCCTATGGTTTTCTCGTCCATTCTGTACACTATATCATTCATATAATAATATGCGTCCTTCAAAGCGAATGTATGGTACATATTGGTTATTTTGATTATATAATCCTCTTTATTTGAGCTATCGTACCAGAATGCGTCCTGAACATCTATTGTTCTTTCGCTGTCAAGACTTCCCCACTCAAGCTGAAGATTCTGATCCTCTGTTTTCTGCATCAGGTCTTCCCATACGGATTTTTTATAAGACGCAACATTGAATTCGTCATTATACATTACTATGGCATGTATATGGAAGGTCTTTTCTATAAGCAGGCGGAAAAACTGTATTGTGCTGTATGGTGCAAGATGAAACTTGGATAATATCAGTATAAGATGATGACTTCTGGATACATATTCCAGTATTGAAATAAGATCCTGAAGCATTCTCTCTGTTTCAAACGCTATCTCAAAATGAAGAACATCCTCGCTTCTTGTGCATATACCGTTTTTGATAAAATATGAAAGCGGCTCTATATGAAGTCTGTACACATGACATTCCTCTAAAAATTCTTCTGCCGTCATATCTGCCTTATAGAATTTTTCGTAACATTCACGTATCCATCCTAAAAAAGGCGCATAAGCCTCGTGCATCTCATGCATCCTATACTCATGATAGAAAAAAGCCTTATCCCCTGTTTCCTCAACATCAGACAGTATTTCTTCTTCAGAGATATCAATAGTATTATAATGTTTTATAAAGATCACATTCTGATCCTCTTTTTCTACATAAGCGGCTACCACGCTCTGTACATATGTCTTAAAATCCATAAGATCACCTCTGCGGCACCTTTCCCATATTTAAAATAAATTCCCGTAAAGAAATATCTTTTCGCACTGTTACATATTATAATTATAACACGAAGTCCGTATAAATCAATAGTGACAAACGGAATAATTTACAAAAATTTATCATTTATCTAATTATTATGCCGAAAAATAACTATAATCACATTTTGGAGAAAAAACATATATTTGTAAAAACAGGAACACCGTATTTCAGGTGTTCCTGTACTATCATGTGATCACATTCAGTTATATCAACAATATTTGGTAACGATCATTTCCACACTGTTCTTAACGATACCGACAGATATATCATCAGCTAAATTTGCTATGATAGACCTTTCCAGTTCGTCCCATTCCTCAAGGCTCTGACCGTTTTCTTTATCTGCTTTTACTCCCGACCTATACTTTTGCAGTGACCATACGGTACCCGTACCGAAGGTTTCAAGCGTCCCGGAATTATATATGCCCGAGCCATAAAAACCCAGGTCATTCTGTTCCTGAAGTATATCCTTATAGTTAAGCATAAAAGTCTGATAAACATCTTTGAGTTTATTGATAATACCCTTTGCGGCAGAGTTTTTTCCTGTAGTTGAAGAACCGATAAACGCTTCTTTTTTGGAATGATCCATTTCCACTTGTGCTGAAAGATGTATTCTGTAGCAGCTTTCATCATCATCAATAGAATAATATGCAAAGAATCTGCCGCCTATAGTCTGCACCATCCCCAGAAGTTCTTCCGTAATAAGACGTATATGTATGCGTCCCTTTGCCGTAAGACCCTTTGCATCCGCAAAGTCTTCTGCTGCTCTGAGCGCTTCTTCCCTGCCTGTTCCGTCATAACTCACATAAATCTTTTTTGTACGCATAGCACGAGCCTCTTATTCAATGTTCAGAATATCCGAGAATCCTGTTATATCAAATATTTCCATAACAGTCTCAGTAACATTCTTCAACAACATACTTCCCTGTTTAGTCATTCTCTTATGGACAGAAAGGAAAACCCTCAGACCTGCGGATGATATATACTCCATCTTTGCAAGATCAAAAATAAGTTCTGTAATACCGTCAAGTGCGTCCTCAATTTCCTGTTGGAACTTTGGGGCAGTGGTAGTATCAACACGGCCCTCCACCTTTACTTTAAGAACATTACCCTCAGCTTCTTTGATAACTTTCATTGTAAACACTCCTTTCAAAATATACGGATCCGTCCGGTTGCAATCACTCCGACCTGAGTGCCTTTACAGGATCCTGTTTAGCAGCCTTTTTAGCCGGTATAAGTCCGCCTATAAGCGTAAGCACGACGCTCAGAACTATAAGGATCAGAGCATGACCTACAGGAAGGGCTGCATTGAAGTCATTTGATTCAATAAGATGATGTATTATCTCATTTGCAGGCAGAAGTATCAATATGGTAGTAGCAATTCCTATAATACCCGAGAACAGCCCTATGATAAATGTTTCCGCATTGAATACCTGCGAGATATTTCTCTTTGAGGCGCCTATTGCGCGAAGTATGCCGATTTCCTTTGTACGTTCCATTACAGAAATATATGTTATGATACCTACCATTATAGATGAAACTATGAGCGATACCGATACAAATGCTATAAGCACATACGATATTACATCCACAATAGTCGTTACCGACGACATAAGCAGTCCCACATAATCGGTATAGATTATCTTGTCTGCTTCCTCCACTTTATCGTTGTATTTCTCAATGCAGGCGGAAATATTATCCTTATCCTCAAAGGTATCAGCATAGATTGAAATTGAAACAGGCGCATCCTTGCTTGCAATACCGAAGGCAGTATAGTTATCGGCAAGGTTACCCGGTGAGATATAGGTATCATACATCCTGAGAAGTATCTGATCGCTTGCGTTATCCAGGAATGTATCAAACTGTTCTGCAAGCTTGGTTTCATCAGTTTCGTTCAGCTTTGAAGAAAAGCTGCTGCCTGCCGAGAACATTGCCATCATCGACCTGAGCATTTTTGCCTTTTCGCTTATACCCATATTGTCAAAGAATCTTATTACGTCATCAATTTTTTCGTGACGGTTTTTGGGTTCAAAGGTCATACCGTTGACAACATTTTTGGTTTCATCCTTTTTCTGTGCAGCGACTATCTCACTCTTTTCGGCATAGTCTATAAGATAGTCTGTAAGCGCCTTTGTATAACCCAGAGAGGTTTTTATAAGCGAAGCCTGATCGTCCTTACCCGGACGAATAATACCTGTTATTTTCAGGTGAACCGCCTTTTCCTTTACAAGTTCAGACAGTACCTCCTTATCGGTTATCTTTGAATAAAGTCCGTTTTTGTTTTTTTCATAGGTATCGCTTGCGGGAAGAAGCAATATCTCTTTTTTGAGCATATCCTCATACTTCCACACCTCGGTATCTATTTTTACCTTTTCGCTGTCGGTTATTTTCCGCATAAGCTTTTTATAATCCTCGGAGGGCAGCATCCCCATCTCATAAAGAGTAATAAGGGATACCTCATTATTCTTATCAAGAACAAGAACTAGTTCATCATACTTCTGCGGCATTTTTCCGTAAACAAGATCATAATTTTCTGTTATTGCGCTGCTTATAAGTTCGGAACCGCTGCCGGGTATCAGTTCGGAAAGATTATTCCTGCTGACCTTTGATGAAATTGTTGATGACAATGCGCTGAATCCTGTTGAACCTGAGGCTGTACCGCCGAACATTGCCGCCGAGCTCATACCCATAGTTGAAGCAAGCTCGTCATTAAGAGTACTTCCGTCAAGGTTTACAAGAGTTCCCTCGGGGTCAAAGCTGTAGGCGTCAAATTTTGTGGAATAGCTGTAGACTATGCCGTTTTCGCCTATATACTCATGAATATCGCTTTTTTTATTATCAAGATACTGTTTGAATTTCGTAAGATTATTTTCTGTTATGCTTGATGTAAAGTCAGAAAAGCTTTCAAGTCTTCTTCCGTTTGAATAAACAGCATCCTTTTCATGATCTACCTTTTCGCTGTCCTCATCTGATACAGTATCCATAAGAGAACTGAGATCCACGCTCTGAGCATCTACTGTTATAGGATAGGATGCCATTGCGTTTTTCTGTATATCCGTAATATAGTTATTTACGCCGTTGCTTATGGAAAGTATCAGCGCAATTCCTATTATGCCTATTGACCCTGCAAAAGACGTAAGGAAGGTTCTTCCCATTTTTGTACGCAGGTTATTGAAGCTCAGCGCAAGGGATGTCATAAATGACATTGATGTACGCCCCATTGCCTTATGTTCGGGCGTCGTTTCATCGTCCTTGCCTTCATCAACGGGATTGCTGTCGGATATTATTTTGCCGTCCTTGAGCCTTACTATACGTGTAGCATACTCCTGCGCCAGCTCCGGGTTATGGGTAACCATTATTACGAGCCTGTCCTTGGCAACCTCCTTCAGCATATCCATTACCTGTACGCTTGTTTCGCTGTCAAGGGCGCCTGTAGGTTCATCCGCAAGAAGTATGTCGGGATCGTTGACAAGCGCTCTGGCAATCGCAACTCTCTGCATCTGTCCGCCGGAAAGCTGATTCGGACGCTTATGCTTATGATCTTTAAGTCCCACCTTATCTAATGCGTCAATTGCCTTCTGTCTGCGTTCCGACTTTGAAATACCCGAAATTGTCAGCGCAAGCTCTACATTTGAAAGCACCGACTGGTGGGGTATCAGGTTATAGCTCTGGAATACAAAGCCTATAGTATGATTGCGGTATGCGTCCCAGTCCCTGTCCTTGTACTTTTTCGTGGAAATACCGTTTATGATAAGATCTCCGCTGTCATAGCGGTCAAGTCCGCCCACAATATTCAGAAGTGTGGTTTTTCCCGATCCGCTGGGTCCCAGTATAGCTACAAACTCGCTGTCCCTGAAACTCAGACTTACATTGTCCAATGCTGTCTGAGTCAGATCACCTGTAACATATTCCTTTTTGATATTCTTTACCTGTAACATAAATTCTCCTTTTTCCTTGTTTGATATAGTGACGAAAAATCAGTTTATTTCTCCATATTATGAAAACATTCCGGAATAATTATCCGCTGCCGGATCCGCTGCTTGAAGTTGATGATTCTGTTGCCGAGGGATCAGCCAGTGTCACCTTTTCCGAAAGCGACACGACAACAGGATAAGGATCATCACTCAGCCAATACGGCCAACATTCATCTTTTGTACTGTTTATTACAATCTGGGCATTTTTAGTAACGCTTCCTCCGCCTGCCGTAAGACCGCTTACATCAATAACTGCGGTAAGGTCGGATTCCTTCATGGATTCCAGCTGCGAGTTTTCTCCTACCATTGTAACATTTACGGATTTGCTGTGTATATTAGCATAACAGCCGTCAGGTACGTTAATAGCCTTGATATTCTTGACCGTAAAGTTCTTTGCCGACATATCATCGGAATTGAAGCTTATGGTAACATTTGACTGATCGTTTATTACCTTTACTCCCGAGGGTATCACCAGCTCTGCAGTTATATCTGTCGTATCGGGACCTATTCTCGAAAGATCAATTTCCTTAGTGGAAACACTTTCAATATCCATCGTTTCATCATCGGGCACAGCTATCTCTATTGTCTGAGGCGATATCTTATAGATACTGCTGTCCGTATTGAATGTTTCGGGGACATTGATAAATTTAGGCACGACACTTAGTTTCTTCACCTTCATTACAGGTATCTTTATATTGACGGTAAGAAAATCAGCTTCGATATATTTCCTGCTGAAATATAAACTGTTTATTTTTTCATTATTTTCGTCGTAGAATTCCAGTGACGCCTCTACATTCTGAGTATCGGTAAGCTCCTGATTGAATTTGTAGACTGCCTTTGCACCGGCTATGGTCTGCAAAATGGACTGAGCGCCTTTTACGGTGACTGTCTTCTGTCCCAATGTCACCGTTCCCATATGATAATCCTCTCCGACCGCAGCATCTGTTTCTGCAATGATAGGTACATCTATCTGATCTTCCCTGTCAACAAAAACTGTCACTTCTTCGGGATCGAGAGTATTTGTTTGTATTACGTAGTCATTTGCAAGACTTGCCTTTTTAGCGGAGAGCTTGAACTTATCCTCTGTTGCGCTTTCAATATCCGTAAAATCATCTCCGAGAGTGACCTCTATATCATCCTTAGTCAGATTACTCAGAATAAGTGCATTTCCGCTCACACGGACAGAAGCCTTTGTCTTGTCCATATAGAACACTTTGAGTTCATTGCCGAGTTCGGGAACACTGATAGGAATATCCTTTATCGCTGCATATTTTGTTTCCTCACTGTTTCCCGGCAATGATACCCATATTATAAAGGCAAGTATAACCGAAAAAAGCATTACGAACTTATCGTTATAAAAAAGCTTGCTGAAGCTGAATCTACTTGTTCCCTTCATCGTTCTTCCCCTTCATAATACCGTTGACAACAGGCACACGCTCGATCTTTTCATGTTCCTTTGGGATAAGATCTTCTTCAAGTGCCATGTTAAGCGTTTCTCTTGTGTAATTTCTGGTAATAATACCGTTTTTAGCTATTGAAATAGTTCCTGTTTCTTCGGATACTATTACTATAACTGCATCGCTGTTTTCGCTGATACCAAGCGCAGCCCTGTGTCTTGTTCCCAGGTCAGTGCTTATATCATTGTTTTTGGTAAGCGGAAGTATACATCCGGCTGCATGGATCTTACCGTTTCGTATGACCATCGCCCCGTCATGGAGAGGTGCTTTATTGAAAAAGATATTGCCTATCATTTCTTCACTGGGTACAGCGTCAACTACTGTTCCCGTATCAATTATTTCGCCGAGCTTTGTCTGGCGTTCAAAAACTATGAGTGCGCCTGTTTTTGACTTCTGGAATTTGTTTGCCACTTCTACGACGCAGTTTATACATTTTCTTATACGTTTTAATTGTTCTTCCTCAACGCTGACTGATGCAAGACCGGACCAGTATTTGCCTATCTTACTTCTTCCTATATGTTCAAGCGCGCTTCTCAGTTCGGGCTGGAAGACGATAAGTACTGCCAACACAGAAAACTGGAAAAACGACACAAAAAGGGTATTCAGCATTTTCAGATTAAACACAGTAGACACTGCAAAAGCCAACAATAATATAAGTATGCCTTTAACAAGCTGTTCAGCACGTGTTTCTCTCATGATCTTTATAAGACTATATATCAGAAAAGAAACGATAACTATATCCAAAACATCAGTCACTGTAAACGACTGCATGGATAATAAAAAATTATTATATTGTTCAACGATCTGTTCCCACAATCTCTACCCCTCCAGACCATTTTTTAATGAATAATGAATAATTATGGCGGTTCAGGCTTTATTCGCTCAACTACAGTTTAGTCAGCCGCTTTTAATCATCCTTTACTATTATAACATAACATTTAATTAATTCAACATCATTTTTACTATTTTTTGCCCGCCACCCGGCGAGCCGCCAGCGTGACGCTGGACCCTAAACGCGGGTATCGCTCCGCTTCGCATCCGCTCTGAACTCGCCGCTCAGGCTTTACTGCCCGCGTATCAGGCCTTAGCTCTTAGCTCTGAGCTGCGAAGCCCGGCGAGCCGCCAGCGTGACGCTGGACCCTAAAACGCGGGTATCGCTCCGCTTCGCATCCGCTCTGAACTCGCCGTTCAGGCTTTACTGCCCGCGTATCAGGCTTTTTGAGCGGCTCTTTTTGCAATAATTTTTATAATGCCATAGATTTTCAAGAGTTTATTACTTTGAACCGTCATGCTTTGAGCTAATAGCTATCTGCTTTGAACTGCGAAGCCCGGCGAGCCCCGGCGAGCCGCCGGTCCCTAAACGCGGGTATCGCTCCGCTTCGCATCCGCTCTGAACTCGCCGCTCAGGCTTTACTGCCCGCGTATCAGGCTTTTTG